>NZ_JBEGCI010000014.1:0-103410 GCF_040196315.1 Halomonas pelophila | reverse complement strand
AGGGCCTCGGCCTGACGGATTGACAAGCCGTCGCGCCACATCCTTTCCAGCACCTCGCGCTTGAACGCTGGGCTGTAGTGACGGCGTGTCTGGCGCAATCCTGCAGGACCATGCTGCCGGTACTGCTCCACCCATCGCCTAACCATGGAATAGTCCAGGCCAAAGTGGTGGGCGACCACTTCTAGGCCGGCATCCCCATCCAGGTATTGCTGCACCACTTGCAACTTAAACTGGTCGCTGTACTGGTTCCTCATAGAAACACCCCGAAGGTTAGATTGGGTGTCCAACTTTCGGGGTGCAGTTCAACGTGGCCGGGCGCAGTGTCGGGTTGAGGCGGCAGATGTGCAGGGCTCAGTCGTCGAGAGACGCCTTCTTATCATCATCCTGGCCGCCGTGGTGGCCGTGCCTGTCCATGCCGTGGCGAGGGCGCGGTTCGATCGCCTCGCGCATCTCGTCGAGCTGCTCGTCGCTGAGGATCCGGCTGAGCGCTTCCTGATGCCCCTCGCGCAGCTCGCGCATCGCCTCGCGACGTTCCTGCGGCGAATCGAACTGGCGGGCGCGCAGCGCCTGCATGTCGGTATAGATCGCCTCGCGGGCCTCGCGAAGCGCCTCGCGCTCGGCGTCCGAGAGCTGCCAGGTATCGACCAGCGCGGTCAGGCGCTGCTGCATGGCCTCGCGGTACGCCTTGCGCTGCTCGTCACGCCACTCTTGACGAAGTTCCTGGCGCGCCGTGGCCAGCGCCTCGCGCTGCTCGTCGTCGAGGATCTCGTCCAGGCGCTGGCGGTGCGTCTCGCGCAGTTCGCGAACCGCCTCGCGGTGCTCGGTGCGGGCCGCCTCGAGCGCCTCTTGTGTTGCCTCGTCGATGCCGGCGCGCTCGAAGAGTTCCTGGCGATGGTCGTCGGCGCGTCCGTCAGGATGACCGCCGTGGTGTCGGCTGTGATCGCCTGAGTGATGACCTTCGTGATGACCTTCGTGATGACCTTCGTGATGACCTTCGTGATGACCTTCGTGATGACCTTCGTGATAGGCGGCGTGAGGTGGCTCATGGTGCCCGCCCTGCTCGTCGGGCGAGGCGAAAGCCGAGAGCGAGACGGAGGACGCCAGTGCCGTGGTCAGCAGGGACAGGGTCAGCAGCGAGGGGGCCAGCAGGGGCCGGGTGAGCGAGCGTTTCATCATGGCAGGACTCCTTGGAGACCCGGACGGGTCGGGATGACGGTGCCAGTCTCGTCGCTCGGGATGCAGCCGGTGTGCAGCGACGGTGCAAGAGTCGTAAATCCGCCGGCCTCTCCATTCTAGCGTTCCTCCGGCGCGCGCTCCTCCAGCACTCCTCCGGCGCTCCTCCACTGCGCCTCCGGCGCTTACTCCTCGGGCTGATACTTGTAGCCCACGCCGTAGACCGAGCGGATCACCTCGCGTTCCGGCCAGGTCTCGGCGATCTTGCGGCGCAGCTTCTTGATGTGGCTGTCCACGGTGCGTTCGGAGACGATGCGGTGATCGCGGTACATGTGATCCATCAGCTGCTCGCGGGCGAAGATGCGCCCCGGCGACTGCATCATCACCTTGAGCAGTTGGAACTCCACCGCGGTCAGCCCCAGGTCCCGGCCGTCGGCCAGCGCCCGCCAGCCCTCCTCGTCGAGGACCAGGTCGCTGCCGGTGCCGTGAGCGGGATCCTGGGCCGCCCGGCTGCGGCGCAGCACGGCCTTGATCCGCGCCACCACCTCGCGGGGACTGAAGGGCTTGCAGATGTAGTCGTCGGCGCCGAGCTCCAGGCCGAGCAGGCGGTCGACCTCCTCGACCCGCGCGGTGAGCATGACGATGGCGATGTCGGGCCAGCGCTGGCGCACCTCCCGACACAGCGTCAGGCCGTCGGTGCCCGGCAGCATCAGGTCGAGCAGGATCAGCTCGGGGCGCGTCGCGCGGCCGTCGAGCCAGGGCAGCACGGCATCGCCGTGGGCCAGGTGGTGGCTGGTGAAGCCGCTGCCCTGCAGGTAGTCGGCGACCAGGCGAGCGATCTTGGGTTCGTCCTCGACGATCAGGATCTGGGCCGGATCGGCGTCGTGGGTACTCATGCGGCGTCCTCCCTGGACGAATGGTCCTGGATGGCGGTGAAGGTCAGGGTCCAGCATAGCCCGCCGAGCGCGGAGGGCGAGGCCACCATGTGGGCGCCGTGGGCGCGGGCCAGGGCGATGGCGATCGAGAGCCCCAGGCCGCTGCCGCCGCTGGCGCGGTTGCGCGATCCCTCGACCCGGTAGAGTCGCTCGGTGAGCCGCGGCAGGTCGGCCTCGGGCACCCCGGGGGCGCTGTCCTCCCAGGTCACCCGCACCTCGCCGTCGCGGCAGGCCAGGCGCACGCGCAGTCGGCCCGGCGCGCGGGTATAGGCGCAGGTGTTGTCGATCAGGTTGTTCCACAGCTGGCGCAGGCGCTGGACGTCGCCGCGGATCCAGGCCGATCCGCCGACCTCGCGCTCCAGGCGGATGCCGCTGTCGTCAAGCCAGCCGGCGGCCTCGTCGAGGCGTGAGGCGAGGCTTTCGGCGAGATCCAGCGGCGCCAGCTGAACCTCCAGGGCGCCGGCATCGCTCTGCGAGAGCAGGCGCAGGTCGGCGACCAGGCGCTCGAGCTGGCCGACCTCCTGGGCCAGCGAGTGCAGGTTGTCGGCGTCCAGCGCCCGAATGCCGTCCTGCATCGCCTCGATCTCGCCGCGCAGCACGGCGAGCGGCGTGCGCAGCTCGTGGGCGATGTCCGAGACCCAGCGGTTGCGCGCCTCGCGGCTGGCCTCCAGGGTCGCGGCCAGCACATTGAAGTCGTGGGCGAGGCTCGCGAGCTCGTCGCGGCCGTGTTCGGCCAGGCGGGCGCTGTAGTCGCCCTCGGTGAGGCGCCGGGTGGCCCGGGCCATGCCGCGGGTGCGCCTCCCCAGCCACCAGGAGAGACCGCCGGCCAGCAGCAGCGAGGCCAGCCCCAGGGCGGCGACGATGATCCCGAGGTTGCGCTGCTGGCGGGAGAGGAAGATGCGATCCATGCGCGCCATCAGCTGCTGGGGCGGCCGGTAGCCGAGCATGCCGACCTCCTCGCCGTCGCTCTCGATGGGCAGCCAGCGCAGCTCCGCCGCCTCCTGGTCGCCGTCCGGGGGCAGGCCGATCACCGGCAGGCCGCCGGCATCGTGGAGCACGAAGTCCTTGGGATCACCCAGGCGCCGCTCGATGCCCTCCGGTGGCGGCGTGTCACCGGGCCACAGCTGACGGCGCACCAGCAGATGCCAGGCGCGCGGCGACTGGCGCAGCCACTGCCAGTCGCCGCGGCGCGCCCACTCCTCGGCGAGCCCCTCGGCCAGGGTCTCGGCGCGGCGGGTCTGGGTCTTGTCGAGGTAGTCGATGAAGCCCTGGTCGAGGCTGCGTGAGACGGCCAGGAACACCAGCCCCGAGATGGCCACGTTGACCACCAGGATGATCGCGAACAGCTTGATGCCGAGCCGTGAGACGGCCGGGCGGGGGAGGCGAGGCGCGCGCATGGGCAGGCTCCGGAGGCGAGGGGCGGCGAGAAGGGCGGCGAGAGGCGCGATCATTATCGCCGCCGGACGTGCAGCCTTCGTTCAGGCTCTGTGCAGGCATTGTGCAGGTTGTCGAGAGCCTCGCGCACGCGGCTTGGGTCGGCAAGGCCGTTCGCGACTCACAGGGTGAGCAAGAACAGGATCAGCGGCGGCGAGAGCAGCGAGAGGATGAAGCCCGAGACCACGGCCACCGGCACGCAGGCGACGCCGCCGTGCTGCTGGATCACCGGCAAGGTGAAGTCCATGGAGGTGGCGCCGCCGTAGCCGATGGCCAGCGCCGCGTGGCGGCGGATCACCAGCGGGATCAGCACGAAGGCAAGCAGCTCCCGGGCCAGGTCGTTGAAGAAGGCCACGCCGCCCAGCAGCGGGCCGAGCTGGTCGCCGATCAGGATGCCGGAGAGCGAGTACCAGCCGAAGCCGGCCGCCATGGCCAGGCCCTCGTTCCAGGCGAGATCCAGCAGCGGTGCGGCGAGCAGGCCGCCGATCAGCGAGCTGGCGCCCAGGGTCAGGGCGATGGCCAGCCCGAAGCGGTTGAGCACGATCTGGCGCAGCGGCATGCCGGAGTTGCGCAGCTGACAGCCGATCAGCGCCAGCAGCGCGTAGAGCACCCACTCCGCCAGGCGCTCGGCGAGCGCGAACAGGCCGCTGCCGGTCAGCCACTCCAGCAGCAGGCCGATCACCACGCCGGCCACCACCACCGCGACCAGAGCCAGCGAGCCGAGCATGGCGGCGAGCTTGCTGGTGGGTGCCCCCTCCACCACCGCCGAGGTGCCGGCGGTGAGGCCCAGCCGGCGTGACAGCCACCACAGGGCCGTCAGGTTGCAGGTCGAGATCACCGCGAACAGCACCAGCGCCTGGCTGCCCAGGCGCGAGAGCTGGCCGCCGAGGTCGTCCAGGCCGGCGAGGCTCACGCCCATCAGCAGCAGGATCACGTAGATCGAGGCGTTGACGCCGTGGTTGATCGGGGCCATCCACCGCGGATCGCGGACCCGGACCAGGTAGCCCAGCACCAGGGGCAACAGCACGATCAGCAGACCGCTCAGCATCGAGGTTCCCTTCCCGTCGGGGCCGCCGGCGGCGACCGAAAGCCGCCCACTCTAGTCAATTTACCTTCGGGGAGGAAGCGCGCTCAGCGCGGGGGCAGGTCGAGCGCGGTCAGCGACAGGCGGCTGCGCCGCTCGCCATCGCGGTGATACTCCATGGCGAGCAGCAGGCCGGGCACGCCGGGGTGGAAGCTGAAGCGCAGCCGGCGATCCGGCTCATCGGGCTCGATGACCTCCACCCGCACCGCCTCGAAGTCGCCGGCCGGCAGCGAGAGCTCGATGGGCGGCAGCAGCCGGTACTCGACCAGCGTCTCGCGACCGCGATGGTCGAGGTAGCGCAGCCGGCAGGGGGCGGCGCACTCTGCGGCCGTGGCGCGTCGTGACAGCTCGAACAGTGCGGCCTGGCGGTCGGGCAGCCGGGCCAGGGCCTGGTGGTCGAGGGCGTAGCGCTTGCCGACCCCCAGCAGGGAGTAGCCGCTGGCGTAGTGCAGCGAGCGTACGGCCTCGCCGGCGAGAAAGCGGCTGCGTTCCCGGCCTTGGGCCAGAGTGATGTCGGTGCGCATGTCGCTCAGCCACTGGGTCCCGTCGCGGGAGAGGCGATGCTCGATGGTGGCGTTTGGCCAGCCGTCGACCTCCAGGTGGTAGCGGGCATCGAAGGGGCGTGGCTCGGCGGCGATCACGGCGCCGCTGGCCAGCAGCAGCCAGGGAAGGAGCAGCAGAGGCAGCAGGGCGCGGCGGTGGCGAAGTGGTAGGGGCATATCGAGGCTCCAGGGCCTGCGGTGGGCAGGGATGAGAGTCCCCGCGGGCTGATGGGTTCCCGTCGCGCCCGAGTGAGCCTCGGCGAGGCCTGGCGGGGCTGCTAGGCTTGCCGTGAAGGGCGGCGCTTGCCGCGTGCCTGTCCACAAGACCGCGTCCACAAGCCCGCCTCCACGAGCTCACGCTAACGAGGAGATTCCCATGGCCAGACTCTTGCTGATCGCCGGCGACTACGTCGAGGACTACGAGATCATGGTGCCCTTCCAGGCCCTGCAGGCCATGGGGCACACGGTCGATGCCGTCTGTCCCGACAAGCGCGAGGGCGACAAGATACGCACCGCCATCCACGACTTCGAGGGCGATCAGACCTACTCGGAGAAGCCCGGGCACGACTTCGTCCTCAACGCCACCTTCTCCGAGGTGAGTGCCGACGACTACGACGGCCTGGTCGTGCCCGGCGGACGCGCCCCGGAGTACCTGCGTCTCGATGAGCGTGTGCTGGAACTGGTTCGCCACTTCTTCGAGCACGACAAGCCGACGGCGGCCATCTGCCACGGCGCCCAGCTGCTGGCGGCGGCGGTGCCCCTGGAGGGCTTTCGCGTCTCGGCCTATCCCGCCTGTGCGCCGGAGGTGCGCCTGGCCGGCGGCGACTTCGCCGAGATCGCGGTCGATCAGGCCGTCACCAGTGGTATGCTGGTCTCCGCACCGGCCTGGCCGGCCCACCCGGCCTGGCTGAAGCAGTTCGCCGCCCTGCTGGACTGATCGAGTCCGGCGGGGTTTGACGCCACTAGACGACTGGTCTATTCTCTACCGCATGAAGACGCAAGCCACCCGTGACAAGCTGATCCAGATCGGCGCCGAGCTGATCGCCGAGCAGGGCTTCAACGCCACCGGCATCAACGCGGTGTTGAGCCGGGCCGGGGTTCCCAAGGGTTCCTTCTACCACTACTTCTCGAGCAAGGAAGATTTCGGCCTGGCCGTGATCGACGCCTTCGCCGAGCAGTACGACGCCCGCCTGGTGGCGATCCTCCAGGCCCCGGATCAGCCGCCGCTGTCCCGCCTGCGCCGTTACTTCGACGCCGGCCGGGCTGACATGCTCTCCTGCGATCACGCGCGGGGCTGTCTGATCGGCAACCTCGGTCAGGAGCTCTCCTCGCGCAGCGAGGCGTTCCGTGCGCGTCTCGATCAGGTGTTTCGCCAGTGGGAGCGTCGTCTGGTGGCCTGCCTCGAGGAGGCTCGGGCCGCCGGCGAGGTGTCTAAGGAACTCGATGCCGAGCGGCTCGCCGGCTTCATCCTGGCCGGCTGGCAGGGCGCCATGCTGCGCGCCAAGACCACCAAGTCCCTGGCGCCCATGGAGGCCTTCGAGCAGGTCCTGTTCCGCGAGGTGCTGGCTTGCGAAGAGCCATCCCGCGCGGTGGCTTCAGACGAGACGCACTAGCCTGCGAGGCCTGCCACCCCAGCGTGCTTCGGGGTGGCGACGTCTCGATCACATGAATTTTTTTCGTAAATAGTAGACTGGTCTATAGAGGCCTATTTTAAGGAGTCGCATCGATGTCCGAGATTCAAGGCAAGGTCGTGATCATTACCGGGGCCAGCAGCGGCCTCGGCGAAGCCACCGCGCATCGCCTGGCGAAGGCCGGCGCCAAGCTGGTGCTCGGCGCCCGCCGCGAGGAGCGTCTGCAGTCCCTGCGTGACGCCATCGTCGAGCAGGGTGGCGAGGCGATCTACCGGGTCACCGACGTGACCGACCGCGAGCAGGTCGAAGCCCTGGCCGAGGCCGCGAAGGAGGCCTACGGCCGCATCGACGTGCTGGTCAACAACGCCGGCCTGATGCCGCTGTCGCCGCTGGACCAGCTCAAGGTCGACGAGTGGGAGCAGATGGTCGACGTCAACATCAAGGGCGTGCTCTACGGCATCGCCGCGGTGCTGCCGACCATGCGCGAGCAGCACGCCGGCCACATCATCAACCTCTCCTCGGTGGCCGGCCACGTGGTCTTCCCCTCCGCGGCCGTCTACTGCGCCACCAAGTACGCGGTCAAGGCTCTCTCCGAGGGCATCCGCCAGGAGGGCGGCGAGGAGATCCGCTCCACCAACATCTCGCCGGGGGCGGTGGCCACCGAGCTCACCTCCACCATCAGCGATGAGGAGACCGCCAAGGGCGTGAACGAGCTCTACGAGATGGCCATCGACGCCGATGCCATCGCCCGGGCGATCGTCTACGCCATCGAGCAGCCGGCCGATGTCGACGTCAACGAGCTGATCATCCGGCCGACCAAGCAGCCGCTCTAAGCGTCTCGCCCGGCGGGCGGTGAGCCTGCCGGGCGATCGGCTTTCAAGGGCGATGCTAATGAGCCAGGGCACGGTGCGAGGCGCCGTGTCCTGGTTTTTTGTGTGAGTGCTTTGTGTGGGTTCTTTGGATAGGGCTTTGCGGGGACGCGTCGGATGGGCAGCGCGCGGTATGCCGGCTGTTCAGGCGCGCGACTGCAGGCGCTCGAGGCCGGGGCTCAGCGTGACCGGATAGTCGCTCGCGCCCGCCTCGAGGCGCCGGACATCCGCGGGGAAGCGCGGCAGGGCATCGGCGACCCGTTCCGGGGCGTCATCGGCGCGGGCCATCTCGGCCTCGACCAGCCGGCCGGCCTTCACCAGCGGGCGCAGCAGCGGCTCGCCGGCCGCGACCCGCTCGTCGCGCAGGGCGATGACATCGCCGAGGTAGCGGCCCTGGTCGTCCCGGCGGCGATAGACCTGCTTGGGGCAGGGCAGGTTGATCTTGCCCGGTGAGTGCTTGACCCGCGGCTCGCCGGCGTAGGCGACCAGCTTGTAGGAGAGGTCGATCACCGGGGCGTCCGCGGAGACCCCCATCTGGGTGCCCACGCCGAAGGCGTCGATGGGCGCGCCCTCCTCGAGCAGTACCGCGATCTGGGCCTCGTCGAGGCCGCTGCTGGCGACGATCTGCACCTCGTCATGGCCGGCATCGTCGAGCAGCCGTCGCGCGCCCCGGGCCAGCTCCCCCAGGTCGCCGGAGTCGAGCCGGATGGCCTTCACCGTGAGTTCCGGTTCCTCCTGCATCAGCTCGATCACCTGGCGCACCCCCTCCAGGGTGTCGTGGGTATCGACCAGCAGGGTGGTGTGGGGGTAGTGGCGGGCGAAGGCGCGAAAGGCCTCCCGCTCGCTGTCGTGGGCCAGCACGTAGCTGTGGGCCATGGTGCCGTTGAGGGCCAGGTTATGGCGCAGGCCGCCGAGCACGTTGCTGGTGCCGGCCAGCCCCGCGGTGCGGTAGGCACGGACCCCGCGCACCGCGGCATCGATGCCGTGCATGCGGCGCATGCCGAAATCCACCACCGGGCGGCCCCGCGCCGCCATCACGATGCGTACCGCCTTCGACGCCAGCACCGTCTCCAGCTGCACGAGGTTCATCGCCAGGCTCTCGAGGAGCTGGGCCTGGGCGATGGGCGCCTCCACCTCCATCAGCGGCTCGTTGGCGAACACCGGCGTGCCCTCGGGCAGGGTCCAGATGTCCCCCTCGAAGCGCCAATTGGCCAGCCAGTCGAGAAAGCCGGCCTCGAAGAGCCCGGTGCCGGCCAGACGCGAAAGGGCGCTGTCGCCGAAGCGCAGCCGGCTGAGTCGCGCGGCGGCGTGCTGCTGACCACAGGCGAGCATGAAGCGACGCTCGGGCGGTAGCCGGCGGAAGAACAGGCTGAAGGTGGCGACCCCGTCCATGGCTTCCTTCCAGTAGGCCTGGGTCATGGTCAGCTGGTAGAGGTCGGTGAGCAGGGCCAGCTCGTCTTCCTCCACCGACAGCGGCGTCGGCGCGCTCATGGGCGCACCTCGACGTCGGCATCGATCAGCGCGTTGCGGACGTTGTCCACGGCGTCGGGGTCCACGGGGGCGCTGAGGGCCTCGAGCAGGCATACGTCGAAGTCCTCGCGGCGGGCGTCCAGCGCCGTGGCCCTGACGCAGACATCCAGCGCCAGGCCGCACACGATCACCCGCTCGATGCCCTTCTCGCGGAGATAGCCGGCCAGGCCCGTGCCGTCGAAGGCGGAGTAGGCGTCGGCATCGAAGGCCGTGGCCTTGCTGACGCGCACCGTGTCGGCGGGCAGGGCGAGGTCGGGATGGAAGGCCGCCCCCGCGGTGTCCTGCACGCAGTGCACCGGCCAGGGGCCGCCGCGGTGGGCGAAGCTCGCATGATCGACGGGGTGCCAGTCCCGCGAGACGACGACCAGGGCGCCCGCCGCCCGGGCCGCCTCGATCTCGGCGTTGATGGCGGGAACCAGCGCCGTGGCGCCGCTCACGGCCAGGGCGCCGCCCTCGCAGAAGTCGTTCTGGATGTCCACGACGAGCAGTGCGTCGCGGGGATCATAGTGCTCGTTAACGCTCATCACGCACCTCCCGGGAGGTCGTTGGGTGTCCCTCCACAGGGTAGGGGCTGTGACGGCGTTGTTGTAGGGGCCGGCCGGTCACCGCCCCGCTCAGCCGTCCGGTCAGCCGGTCAATAGCCGGCCTGGGGGTCGACGGTGTCGACCGGCGCCCCGGCCTCGAAGGCGCGCAGCGCCTCGGCCACCTGGTCGAGGGCCTCCTCGAGCGGCGTGGGGCCGGCCATGTGCGGCGTGACCCAGACGCGCGGGTGCGACCAGAGCCGGCTCGCCTCGGGCAGCGGCTCCTCGGGGAAGGCGTCGAGCAGCGCGCCGCGCAGCCGGCCCTTCGCCTCGCCCTCGCCAGCGCCCCCACTCTCGTCCTCATTTTCCCCCAGGGCATCGAGCAGCGCCGCCTCGTCGATCAGGGTGCCGCGGCCGGGGTTGATCAGGCTTGCCCCCTCGGGAAGCCGCGCCAGGGCGTCGGCATCGATGATGTGGTGGGTGGAGGGGGTATCGGGCAGCAGCAGCACCAGGCTTTTCACCCGCTCGAGCAGCGCCTCGAGGCCCGCGACACCGTGGTGGCAGTGGATGCCGGGCAGCGACTTGGGCGAGCGGCTCCAGCCATGCACCGGGAAGCCGTCGGCGGCCACCATGGCCGCCACCTTGGCGCCGATGGCACCCAGCCCCAGCACGCCCACCGGCCAGTCGGCCTTGTCGACCACCGCGTGTTCTCGCCACTGGTGGCGCGCCTGCTGACGGCGATAGCGGTCGAAGTCGCGCTGGAAGTGCAGCAGGCCGTAGCGCACGTAGTCGCCGATCAGCTCGGCCATGCCGGCATCGCGCAGCTTGACGATGGGCACGTCCCGGGGCAGGGCGGGATTGTTCAGCAGGGCATCGACCCCGGCGCCGAGGTTGACGATGCCCTTGAGCGCCACCGGCTCGCCGAGCAGCTCGGCGGAGGGCTTCCATACGGCGAGATAGTCCGCGCGACGACGCTGCTCAAGCGGGGCCGCGCTGGTGATGACCTCGGCCTCGGGCAGCCGCTTGGCCAGGGCCTCTCGCCACTGTTCGGCGTCATCGATATGGACCAGCACTCGCATGGGAACCTCCGGAAGAAGATGGGCGTTGGCCTTCATCTTCGCGATTTCGCCGGCGTGGGAAAAGCCCCGCTCAGGTCGGGATGCTCCGGGAGCGCCGCGTCGCGCTCGGCCGCTGGCTTGCCTTCGATGATCGCGGCCTCGGGCGTTGCCTACCGGGGGCTTTCGCCGCCTCCGAAGAAATGCTTGACCGCCTACCATGGGTTGGCAGTAACCTGCTCTTAGATAAGCGATCGACTGCGTGACGCAACCCCGGCCCGTGACCGGGATGGCCCTCGGCAGTGACGCGGCACCCGGCCCGGCCTTCTCGACGCAGAGAGGGCCGATTTGTTGATGATGCGATGGCGAGTGGCTTCATGATTCAGGTTTCCCTGCCCTTCACTCGTGAAGAATATGCGACCCGCCTGTGGAAGGTGCGCGCCGAGATGGCCAGCCGCGGTATCGACGTGCTGATCGTCAGCGATCCCTCCAACATGGCCTGGTTGACTGGCTATGACGGCTGGTCTTTCTATGTGCATCAGTGCGTGCTGGTCGGCCTGGAAGGGGAGCCGGTGTGGTATGGCCGGCGGATGGATGCCAACGGGGCCCTGCGTACCTGCTGGATCGACCCGGACAACATCACCTACTACCCCGACTACTATGTCCAGAATCCGGACATGCACCCCATGGACTATCTCGCCCAGACCATCCTGCCCGATCGTGGCTGGCATGAGGGCGTGGTGGGCATGGAGATGGACAACTACTACTTCTCGGCCAAGGCCTACCTTTGCCTGCAGCGTGAGCTGCCCCATGCGCGCTTCATGGATGCCAATTCGCTGGTCAACTGGTGCCGGGCGATCAAGTCGCCGCAGGAGATCGAGTACATGCGCGTGGCGGCCAAGATCGTCGAGGGCATGCACACGCGGATCCTCGAGGTGATCGAGCCGGGCCTGCCCAAGAGTCAGCTGGTCTCGGAGATCTACCGGGTGGCCATCGAGGGCTGGCGCGACGACCAGGGCAAGATCTACGGTGGCGACTACCCCGCCATCGTGCCCATGCTGCCCACCGGTTCGGATGCCGCCGCCCCGCACCTGACCTGGGACGACACCCCGTTCCGCAAGGGCGAGGGCACCTTCTTCGAGATCGCTGGCGTCTTCAAGCGCTATCACGCCCCGATGTCGCGGACCGTCTTTTTGGGCAAGCCGCCCCAGGAGTTCGTGCGCGCCGAGTCGGCGCTGCTCGAGGGCATCGAGAACGGCCTGGCGGTGGCCAAGCCCGGCAATCGCACCGCGGACATCGCCATGGCGCTGGGCTCGGCCATGGACAAGTACGGCTTCGACCGCGGCGGCGCCCGCTGCGGCTACCCCATCGGCATCAGCTACCCGCCGGACTGGGGCGAGCGCACCATGAGCCTGCGCCCCTCGGACGAGACCATCCTGCAGCCGGGCATGACCTTTCATTTCATGCCGGGCCTCTGGGAAGACGACTGGGGCCTGGAGATCACCGAGAGCATCCTGATCACCGAGACCGGCTGCGAGACCCTGGCCGACTTTCCTCGTCAATTGTTTGTACGCTGAGTACCAGCGAGCATCATCATAGCGAGGGGCGCCGGGGATAGGCCGGAAGGGAGGTCCGAGGATCAGGGACGGCCGAGGTAGCGCCCAGGGAGGGGGTAACAGCGCCGCCCTGATGGTCCGACACTTCGGGGCCTGTCGCCGGATCAGCCGCGAGCGTCTGCTCGCTACTGCCTAACAAGGAGTTTCCAACATGACCAAGCGGCCCAGCCCGATTTCCGCCACCGTCGACTTCGACGCCGACGGCGTGCAGCACGGCTTCCTGAAGCTGCCGATCTCCAACGACGAGTCGGCCTGGGGGGCGGTGATGATCCCGATCACCGTGGTCAAGAACGGCGACGGCCCCACGGCGCTGCTGACCGGCGGCAACCATGGCGACGAGTACGAAGGCATCACCGCGCTGATGAAGCTGACCAGCTCCCTCGAGGCGAAAGACGTGCAGGGCCGGGTGATCATCGTGCCGATGATGAACGTGCCGGCGGCGATGGCCGGCCGGCGCACCTCGCCGATGGACGGCGGCAACCTCAACCGCAGCTTTCCCGGCGACCCGGACGGCAGCGTGACCGAGAAGATCGCCGACTACTTCACCCGGGTGATGGTGCCGATGTGCGACGTGGTGCTCGACCTGCACTCCGGCGGCCGCACCCTGGACATCATCCCGTTCGGCGCCTCCCACGTGCTCGAGAACGCCGACCAGCAGCGTCAGGCGCTGGAGGGGGCCAAGGCCTTCGGAGCGCCCTATGCCATGATGATGTTCGAGCTCGATGCGGCGGCGCTGTTCGACACCGCGGTGGAGAGCCAGGGCAAGATTTTCGTGGCCACCGAGCTTGGCGGCGGCGGCACTTCCACGCCGGAGAGCCTGGCGATCACCGAGCGCGGCGTGAGCAACTTCCTGATCCAGTACGGGCTGATCGAAGGCCAGGTGGAGATGCCCGCCGAGCCCCAGGTCTATCTCGATATGCCCGATGCCAGCTGCTACGTGCAGAGCGAGCATTCCGGCCTGCTGGAGCTGACCCTGGCGCTGGGTGAGACGGTGGAGCAGGGCCAGGTGATCGCCCGGGTCTACGACATGACCCGCAGCGGCACGCCGCCGGTGGAGTATCGCGCCGAGCGCAGCGGTATCCTCGCCGCGCGGCGCTTCCCGGCACAGGTCAACATGGGCGATACCATTGCGGTGATCGCCGAGGTGGTCGAGTCGCTGGCATGAAGCTCGATCGCTACGATCTGAAGATCCTCGAGATCCTCTCCCGCGATGGACGCATCACCAAGTCGAAGCTGGCCGAGGCGATCAACCTCTCGGTCAGTCCCTGCTGGGAGCGGGTGCGGCGGCTCGAGAAGGCCGGCATCATCGAGGGGTATGCGGCGCGCATCAATCCCGATGCGCTCGTCAAGCGCACCCCAGTGTGGGTGCAGATCGAGCTCAAGGCGCACAACGCCGAGAGCTTCGCCCGTTTCGAGGCCCTGGTCCACGCCACCCCCGAGGTCACCGAGTGCGTCGCCGTGGGCGGAGGCGTCGACTACCTGATCAAGTTCGAGACCGATTCCATCGATGCCTACCAGCGCCTGATGGATGCCTGGCTGACCGGTGAGGCCGGCATCGAACGCTACTTCACCTACATCGTCACCAAGGCGGTGAAGCGTCCCACCCCGGGGTTCTGCCTCGAGGATCTCGGCTGAGCGCTGCGTCGGCCGAGCCCTTTTTTCGGCCGAGCGCGATGTTAGCGTTGATGTCACCTCGCTGCATGTGTCATAAGCTGGTACGAGGAGGGTGAGCGCGAGCTCACCCGGCCGGGCGATCCTGCCGGCATGCTACCGACGGTGCCGGTTCGTGTTCGAAAGTGCCCCGGAAGTGTTCAAGATCGCCTGACGCAGAGAGATCCTATGTCCTATTTCACGATTGCCGGGGTGCAGATGCACGCCCTGCACCACGGTGACAACACCGAGGCCATGCGCCATCGGATCGACGCGCTGATGGGCCGCTTCCCCCAGGTACAGATGGTCCTGTTCAGCGAGCTGATGCCCCTGGGGGCCTCGCCCCACCATGCGCAACCCATGCCCAGCAGCGCCGAGGCGCTGTTCTGCCAGATCGCCGAGCAGCATCGCATCTGGCTGATTCCCGGCTCGATGTTCGAGCGGACCGAAGACGGCATCTTCAATACCCTCTCGGTGATCAACCCCCACGGTCAGGTGGTGTCTCGCTTCCGCAAGATGTTCCCCTTCCGCCCCTATGAGGCGGGCGTGGAGAGCGGCACCGAGTTCGTGACCTTCGACGTGCCCAACGTGGCGCGCTTCGGGGTCTCGATCTGCTACGACATGTGGTTCCCCGAGACCACCCGCACCCTGGCCGCCATGGGCGCCGAGGTGATCCTGCACCCGACCATGACCGACACCATCGATCGCGACATCGAGCTGTCCATTGCCCGCACCAATGCGGCGGTCAACCAGTGCTACTTCTTCGACATCAATGGCGCCGGCGCCCTCGGCAACGGACGCTCCATCGTGGTGGGCCCCTCCGGCGACGTGATCCACCAGGCGGGCACCGGCGAGGAGGTCATGCCCATCGAGGTCGACATCAGCCGGGTGCGCCGTGAGCGTGAGACCGGCCTGCGCGGCCTGGGCCAGCCGTTGAAGAGCTTCCGCGACCGCGCGGTAGACTTCTCGCTGTATCGCAGCGAGACCGGCTCGAGCCCGTTCCTCGATACCCTGGGCCCGCTGGCCAAGCCGGTCCGAGCCAACGTCGAGGAGTACTGACCCTCGCCTGCGGGCGGTGCCTCGAAGACGACTGGAGATCTCATGCTGGAGTACCTGTCTCGACTGCTGCGCCGCCTGTTCGGCCATTCCCCCGCGGACACTTCCCCGTCACTGGCGCCCGGCGCCTCTTCCGTACCCGATGGAGCGACCACGATGAGCAAAATAACAACCATTGCCGATGTACGCCGCCACTTCCTCAACAACAAGGAGCCGATCTACTTCATCTCGGCCACCAACTTCAACCTGCTGGGTATCGGCGACTGGGTGGGCAACTTCCGCCACATCAACTACATCGATTGCTTCGAGGGTCAGCAGCGCAACGTCTTCGTGCCCAAGGAGAAGTTTCCCCGCGACTTCGAGAGCATCGAGGACATCAACAACTACCTCCTCGAGCACAAGGAGGTCATCGACTTCATCCAGTCGCGGGCCGACGGCGAGAATGGCGGCGTGGCCGCCTTCCTGATGTTCGACGAGCACACCGAGGAAGTCTGCCAGCAGCTCGGCCTCAAGGTGGCCTTCCCGCCGGCCAAGCTGCGCTCGCGCATGGACAACAAGATCGAGACCGTGCGCATCGGCAACAAGGCCGGCGTGCCCAGCGTGCCCAACGTGCTGGCCAAGGTGGGCAGCTACCAGGAGCTGTGCGAGGTTAGCAAGGAGCTCGGCGACGATCTGGTGGTGCAGACCGCCTTCGGCGACTCCGGCCACACCACCTTCTTCATTTCCAATGAAGACGACTACTACAAGCACGCCGAGGAGATCGAGGCCGAGTCCGAGGTCAAGATCATGAAGCGCATCAACTGCCGCGGCTCGGCCATCGAGGCCTGTGCCACCCGCTGCGGCACGGTGGTCGGTCCGCTGATGACCGAGCTGGTCGGCTTCAAGACGCTGACGCCCTACAAGGGCGGCTGGTGCGGCAACGAGATGTTCGCCGGCGCCTTCGACCAGTCGATCCGCGACAAGGCCCGGGAGTTCACCTTCCAGTTCGGCGAGGCGCTGCGCGAGGAAGGCTATCGCGGCTACTTCGAGCTCGACTTCCTGATCGACATGGACAACGGCGAGGTCTATCTCGGCGAGCTCAATCCGCGGGTCACCGGGGCCAGCTCGCTGACCAACGTGGCGGCCTTCGCCCACTCCGACATCCCGCTGTTCCTGTTCCACCTGCTGGAGTTCTCCGATGTCGACTTCGATCTCGACATCAACGAGATCAACGAGCGCTGGGCGCATCCGGAGAGCGTCGACAGCTGGAGCCAGCTGGTGATCAAGCACACCGACGAGAGCGTCGACCTGTTGACCCAGGCGCCGAGCACCGGGGTCTGGAAGATGGCCGGCGACGGCAGCATCGGCTACCACCACTACAACTATCACCCCCATGCCGCCGAGGATGAGAGCGAAGGCTTCTTCCTGCGCATCAGCGGGGCCGGCGACTTCCGCTACGAGGGCGCCGACCTCGGTATCCTGATCACCCGCGGACGCTTGATGGACGACGACTTCCAGCTCAACGAACGCGCCAAGGCGTGGATCGACGGCATTCGCGGCCAGTACGCGGGACAGTCGCTTCAGGACCCGGTGGTGGAGGAGGTGGCCGTCAGCCATGCGGTCGGCGGCGGCAACTTCAAGATCCTGTGAACACCGGGATCGGTTCCCCTTCGTCGCGGGAGGTACCGACGGGCGACATGGACAAGATGCTCGATTTCCGCACCGTGCGCGAGGAGACGGCAGGTCCCCGTTGGCAGGCGCTGTTCGAGTACCACTGGCCGGCCTACGAGCAGTGGTACCTGAGCGAGGGGGAGCGTGAGCGGCCGGGGTATCTCACCTGCTACAACGCGCTGCGAAAGCACATGCCGGAGCTGCTCGATACCTATCGGGCGCTCTGCGCGCTGGCTGGCGGCAGCGATCTCGCCGCGCGCTTCCTGAGCCTCTACCAGCCGCCGCCCTACATCACCGGCTGTTCCCAGGCGGTGCTGGCGAGCCCCGCCTCGACGGTGCTGGCGCGCAACTACGACTATCCGCCGGAGCTCTGCGAGGGGACCATCCTCTACACCCACTGGAACGAGCGGCGAGTGATCGCCATGACCGACTGCCTGTGGGGCGTGCTCGACGGCATGAACGATCGGGGGCTCGCCGTGTCGCTGGCCTTCGGTGGGCGCAAGACGGTGGGGCAGGGCTTCGGCGCGCCGATCATCCTGCGCTACCTGCTGGAGTTCTGCGACAGCGTGCCCGAGGCGGCCGAGGTGCTGGCCCGGATACCCACTCACATGGCCTACAACATCACCGTGGCCGACGCCGCCGGGCGTTACGTGACGGCGATGATCGGCCCGGATCGTCGTGCCAGCATCCGGCGGGTGCCGGTGGCGACCAACCACCAGAAGAAGATCGAGTGGTACGCCCATGCGCTGGCCTCGGAGACGCTGATCCGCGAGCGTCAGCTGTCGATCCTGGTCGAGGACGAGGCCACCACCGAGGAGCGGCTGATCGCCGCCTTCTCGTCACCGCCGCTGTTCCGCCACGACTATCGCCGGGGCCTGGGCACGGTCTATACCGCGGTCTATCGTCCCGTCACGGGGCGCGCGCAGTTTCACTGGCCGGGCCTGACCCTGGACCTGACTTTCGATGACTTCCCCGAGGAGCGAGTCACCGTGCGCTACGGGGCACGAGGACTGCATATCGGCTGAACCGGGGGGCATCGCTGCATTTCAACAACAACGAACCTGGATGGGTGTTGCCATGCAAGAGTTGACGCAAACCGAGACGCCCTACACGGCCCTGGGCTTCTACCACAAGATCTCCCAGCTGCGTGCCGACACCTGGAATGCGCTGAAGCGCGACCTCGGGCAGCTGGTGCGCCTGGAGGACGAGGGCCGAGCCAAGAACCTGATCAAGGCAGTCGACGTCAAGCTGACGCGGCTCGAGATCATCGAGGACTACCACGCCTTCCCCTCCAAGGAGGATTTTCGCCACCTCTGGGCGCTCTTCGACCGCGCGGAGTATGGGCTCCTGGAGAAGGTGGTCAAGCGCCTGGTGCGGGCGCTGATCAGCGAGTCCTACCGGCGTCGCCAGGTCGATCTCTCCGAGACCGATGCCGACGCCGAGGATCTGGAGACCCTCGATGCCCTGACGCAGCTGCGCCGCGGCCACCCGGCCTCCAGCAGCTCGGCCCAGCCCTACTTCGAGCTGCTGATCGTCGACAACCTCTCGGCCCCGGAGGAGGAGGTGGTCCGCGAGGCCTTCCACAGCATGCGCCGCCCGGAGGACCGCTTCGTCTACGACGTGGTCACGGTGCGCAGCTTCGAGGACGCGCTGATCGCGGTGCTGGTCAACCCCAACATCCAGGCCTGCCTGATCCGCTACGAGTTCCCCTACAAGTCGAAGTACAACCTCAGCGCCCTGCGCAGCTACCTCGAGGGGATCTCCGAGCAGTCCCTGGAGCAGAAGTCGGAGGCCGAGCGCAGCATCCTGCTCAGCTCGATGATCCACGAGCTGCGCCCCGAGATCGACCAGTTCCTGGTCACCAGCGGTGACGTGGAGGCCACGGCCAGCCGCGACATCCGTCACTTCAACCGCATCTTCTACCGCGAGACGGACTACATCGAGCAGCACCACACCATCCTGCGGGCCATCGACAATCGCTACCGCACGCCCTTCTTCGACGCCCTGCGCGAGTACAGCAAGAAGCCGACCGGGGTCTTCCACGCCATGCCCATCTCCCGGGGCAAGTCGATCACCCGCTCGCACTGGGCGGGGCAGATGATCGACTTCTACGGCATCAACATCTTCCTCGCCGAGACCTCGGCCACCTCCGGCGGGCTCGACTCCCTGCTGCAGCCCTACGGGCCGATCAAGAAGGCCCAGGAGTACGCCGCCCGCGCCTTCGGCGCGCGCCAGACCTTCTTCGTCACCAACGGCACCTCCACGGCCAACAAGATCGTGGTGCAGGCGCTGGTCAAGCCCCGCGACATCGTGCTGATCGACCGCGACTGCCACAAGTCGCACCACTACGGCATGGTGCTGGCCGGCGCCCACGTCAGCTACCTGGACTCCTATCCCCTCGACGACTACTCCATGTACGGCGCCGTGCCGCTGCACGAGATCAAGAAGACGCTGCTCGGCTACAAGCGCTCGGGCCAGCTTCACAAGGTCAAGATGCTGCTGCTCACCAACTGCACCTTCGACGGCGTGGTCTACAACGTGCGCCGGGTGATGGAGGAGTGCCTGGCGATCAAGCCCGACCTGGTCTTCCTGTGGGACGAGGCCTGGTTCGCCTTCGCCGGCTTCAACCCGACCTATCGGCCGCGCACTGCCATGCACGCCGCCCGCACCCTGCGTGATCGCTACCGCAGCGAGTCCTACCGCGAGGAGTACGAGGCCTGGAAGGCCGAGTTCGACGCCCTCGACCCCGACGACGATGCCACCTGGCTCGAGCGGCGCCTGATGCCCGACCCCGACACGGTGCGCATTCGTTCCTATGCCACCCACTCCACCCACAAGACCCTGACTTCGCTGCGCCAGGGCTCGATGATCCACATCTGGGATCAGGACTATCGCCAGAAGGTCGAGGCGCCGTTCCACGAGGCCTACATGACCCATACCTCGACCTCGCCGAACTACCAGATCATCGCCTCGCTGGACGTGGGTCGCATGCAGGCCGAGATGGAGGGCTTCGAGCTGGTGCATGCTCAGGTCGAGGCCGCGCTGTCGCTGCGTGAGCAGCTCTACACCCACCCGCTGCTGCAGAAGTATTTCCGGGTGCTGATCAACAAGGACATGGTGCCGCTGGAGTACCGCGAATCGGGAGTCGAGACCTTCTACGACCCGGTCACCGGCTGGAACAAGATGGAGGAGGCCTGGGCCAACGACGAGTTCGTCGTCGACCCCAGCCGCATCACCATCGCCATCGGCGCCACGGGCATCGACGGCGATACCTTCAAGAACGAATATCTGATGAACAAGTACGGCATCCAGATCAACAAGACCTCGCGCAATACCGTGCTGTTCATGACCAACATCGGCACCTCGCGGGGCGCCATCGCCTACCTGCTCGACGTGCTGATCAAGCTGGCCAAGGAGTTCGAGTACCGCTGGGAGGAGAGCAGCCGCCCCGAGCGCAAGATCATCGAGAACCGCGTCCACTCATTGACCTGTGAGCTGCCGCCGCTGCCGGACTTCAGCCGCTTCCACGATGCCTTCCGCCCGGTGGCCGACAGCCAGACCCCGGAGGGGGACATCCGCCGCGCCTACTTCCTGAGCTACGACGAGGAGAACACCGAGTACCTGCGCTTCGACAATGGCGAGCTGCAGGCCCAGATGCGCGACGGCCGCGACGTGGTCTCGGCGAGCTTCGTGATTCCCTATCCGCCGGGCTTCCCGGTGCTGGTGCCCGGGCAGGTGGTCAGCGAGGAGATCCTCTACTTCCTGCAGGCCCTGGACGTCACCGAGATCCACGGCTACCGGCCCGAGCTCGGCCTGCTGGTGTTCACCGAGGAGGCCCTCGCCGACCCGCCGCTGGGCTGAGTCATGGGTCTGAGTCACGGGGCTTAGCCCCGGGGCTGAGTAACGGCCCAACAGAAAAAACCGCACGTTCCCGGCGCAGGACAAAAAATCCTGCGTCTCTCGTCCGGCCCAACGAAAAATCCCGTCCCGCCATATCCCTTACCCTGTACCCATCGAGCCGCCCTGGAGCTTCACGACCAGGCGGCTCGTCCGTTTCTTCGTTTTCTCGGCGCCCAGAGCCGCGCCGGAACATCGCCGGCGCTGACACACGCCGGCGCGTCAGGGGAGGTACGCATGACTCTGTCCAACAAGCTCAGCGATCCGCGTCTGTTCCGTCAGTACGCCTACGTGGACGGCAAGTGGACCCACGGCGACGGCAACCGCGAGGAGGCCGTGTTCGACCCGGCCACCGGCGAGACGCTGGGCCACATCCCCTGGCTGGAGCCCCACCAGATCACCGCCAGCGTGGATGCCGCCGAGGCCGCCTTCGTGCATTGGCGCGCCCTGCGCGCCGACGAGCGCTGCGAGCGCCTGCTCGCCTGGTACGACCTGCTGCAGGCCAACCGCGAGGACCTCGCGCTGCTGATGACCCTCGAGCAGGGCAAGCCGCTGCCCGACGCTCGCGGCGAGGTGGAATACGGGGCCAGCTTCGTGCGCTGGTTCGCCGAGGAGGGCAAGCGCACCTTCGGCGAAACGATCCCCAGCCACATTCCCAATGCGGCGCTCGGCACACTCAAGGAGCCGGTGGGCATCGCCGCGTTGATCACGCCCTGGAACTTCCCGTTGGCGATGATCACCCGCAAGGCTGCCGCCGCCATGGCCGCCGGCTGCACGGTGATCGTCAAGCCCGCCGGCGAGACTCCGTTCTCGGCGCTGGCGCTGGCCGAACTGGCCGAGCGGGCCGGCATCCCGGCCGGGGTGTTCAACGTGGTGCTGGGCGACCCGCCCGAGGTGTCGCGGACCCTGTGCTTTGATGATCGCGTCAAGGCGCTCTCCTTCACCGGGTCCACCCGGGTCGGCCGGCTGCTGCTGGAGCAGAGCGCCAACACCGTGAAGCGCGTCTCGCTGGAGCTGGGCGGCAACGCGCCCTTCATCGTCGGGCCGGACATGGACCCCAGGGAGGCGGCCTTCGCCGCGGTGGCGGCCAAGTTCCAGACCGCCGGGCAGGACTGCCTGGCCGCGGACCGCATCCTGGTCCACGAGTCGATCCATGACGAGTTCGTCGAGCACTTCGCCGAGCGCATGGCGGCGCTGACCGTGGGTAACGGCCTGGAGAGCGAGATCGACCTGGGCCCGCTGATCCACCGCCAGGCGGTGGAGAAGGCCGCGGCCATCGTCGACGACGCCATCTCCAAGGGCGCGACCCTGGTGGCCGGCGACCAGAGTCAGGCGCCGGGGGAGAACTTCTTCATGCCGGTGCTGCTCACGGGCGTGACCCACGACATGAAGATCTGGCATGAGGAGAGCTTTGCGCCGGTGGCCGGGATCACCGCCTACGCGGACGACGACCAGGTCATCGAGATGGCCAACGACACCGAGTACGGGCTGGCGGCTTACCTCTACACCCACGACATTCGCCGCATCTGGAAGATCCTGAGGGCCCTGGAGTTCGGCATGGTGTCGGTGAACTCGGTGAAGATGACCGGCCCCCCGGTGCCCTTCGGCGGCGTCAAGCACTCCGGCCTCGGCCGCGAGGGCGGCGTCACGGGCATCGACGAATACCTGGAAACCAAGTATTACTGCCTCGGCGCGCTGGGCTCCGTGTCGGGGAGCTAGCGGCGCAGAGAGCGACGCCAGGGAACCTGGCATCGCCCGTACCGAATCGACGAACCTCCTCCCCGCCGCGGCGGGGAGCCTTGATGAGCAAAGAGAGAACGAGATGAGCCAGCAGCACCAGGACCTGATCGAGCGCGATCGCAAGGTGACCTTCCACGCCTCCACCCACCTGCGCGACTTCGCCCATGGCGATGCGCCGGGCCGGGTGATCACCGGCGGCCAGGGCATCCACATCGTCGACAAGGATGGCCGCGAGTTCATCGACGGCTTCGCCGGCCTGTACTGCGTCAACATCGGCTACGGCCGCACCGAGGTGGCCGAGGCCATCTATCGCCAGGCCCTCGAGCTCTCCTACTATCACACCTACGTGGGGCACTCCAACGAGCCGCAGATCGCGCTCTCCGAGAAGATTCTCGAGCTCGCCGGCCCCGGCATGTCCAAGGTCTACTACGGCATGTCGGGCTCCGATGCCAACGAGACTCAGCTGAAGATCGTGCGCTACTACAACAACGTGCGTGGCCTGCCGCAGAAGAAGAAGGTGATCTCGCGGATGCGCGGCTACCACGGTTCCGGCATCGCCTCGGGCTCGCTGACCGGTCTCAAGGCGTTCCACGATCACTTCGACCTGCCCATCGACACCATCCGCCACACCGAGGCGCCGTTCTACTATCAGCGGGCCGCGGAGCTCGAGGGCATGACCGAGCGCGAGTTCTCGAAGCACTGCGCGACCAGGCTCGAGGAGATGATCCTCGCCGAGGGCCCGGACACCGTGGCCGCCTTCATCGGCGAGCCGGTGCTCGGCACCGGCGGCATCGTGCCGCCGCCGGAAGGCTACTGGAGCGAGATCCAGGCGGTGCTTTCCAAGTACGACGTGCTGCTGATCGCCGACGAGGTGGTCTGCGGCTTCGGGCGCATCGGCACCGACTTCGGCAGCCACCACTACGGCATCAAGCCCGATCTCATTACCATCGCCAAGGGCCTGACCAGCGCCTACCAGCCGCTCTCCGGGGTGATCGTCGGCGATCGCGTGTGGAAGGTGCTGGAAGCCGGCACCGGCGAGTACGGCCCGATCGGTCACGGCTGGACCTACTCGGGCCACGCCCTGGGCTGCGCCGCGGGCCTGGCCAACCTCGAGATCATCGAGCGCGAGGGGCTGACCCGCAACGCCGCCGAGACCGGCGCCTACCTCCAGCAGCGGATGCAGGCCGCCTTCGGCGACCATCCCATTGTCGGCAACGTGCGCGGCGTGGGCATGCTGGCGGCGCTGGAGTTCTCCGCCAACCCCGAGCAGCGCGAGCACTTCGACCCGGCGCTCAAGGTCGGTCCGCGCATCGCCGCCGCGGCGCTCGAGGAGAACCTGATCGCCCGCGCCATGCCCCAGGGCGACATCCTGGGCTTCGCGCCGCCGCTGACCACCACCCGCGAGGAGGTCGACGAGATCGTCGCCCGGGCCCGTCGTGCCGTGGATGCGGTGCTCGACGAGCTGGTCCGCGAGGGCGCCGTCAGGGGCGTGGCCGACACGGTCGCCTGACGGCTCATCCGCCGCCGGCCCCGTCAGGGGCCGGCACCCCTTACCATCGCCGCGGGTTCGCCCGCGGCGATGTCGTTGTCATGGAGGAGAGGATGGCGCATCACGGTGTCACCCTGGAGGGACTCTATCAGGCGCGTCGGCGCATCGCCGGCGAGGTCGTGCGTACGCCGCTGGTGCGTTCGGCGGCGCTCTCGGCGCGCTTCGACGCCGAGATCCTGCTCAAGCTCGAGACCCGCCAGCCCACGGGGGCCTTCAAGCTGCGCGGCGCCACCAACATGATCGCCGCGCTGATCGAGCGCCACGGCCGCGAGGCCCTGGCGGCCGGCGTGGTGACCGCCTCGACCGGCAACCACGGCCGGGCGGTGGCCTACGCCGCCGCGCGCCAGGGCGTGCCGGCGGTGATCTGCCTGTCGTGCCTGGTGCCGCCCAACAAGGTCGCCGCCATCGAGGCGCTGGGGGCCGAGGTCAGGCGCATAGGGGCCAGCCAGGACGAGGCTTTCGAGGAGGTCGAGCGGCTGGTGCACGAGCGGGGCATGACCCTGATCCCGCCCTTCGACGATCCCCTGGTCGCGGCGGGGCAGGGCACCATCGGCCTGGAGCTGATGGAGGATGCACCGGATCTCGATCACGTCATCGTCGGGCTCTCCGGCGGTGGCCTGCTGGGCGGCATCGGCGCCGCGGTGAAGGCGATCCGGCCCGAATGCCAAATGACCGGGGTGAGCCTGTCGCGGGGCGCGGCCATGTGGGCAAGCCTGAAGGCCGGCCACCCCGTGGCCGTCGAGGAGGTCGAGAGCCTGGGCGATTCGCTGGGCGGCGGCATCGGGGCGAATCGCTGCACCCTGGCGCTGGTGCGCGAGGTGATGGACCACCATGTCCAGGTCTCGGAGCGCGCCATCGCCCGGGCCATGGTGGCGCTCCTCGAGCACGAGAAGGTGCTGGTGGAGGGTGCCGCCGCGGTGGGGCTCGCGGCCCTCGAGGAGCACGCCCTCGAGCACCCGGCCCTCGACGTGCGGGGCCAGCGCGTGGCGCTGATCCTCTCCGGCAACGCGGTGTCGCTCGAGACCCTTGACCGGGCACGGGCCCTGGCGGGACGCTGAGCCCTCAGCTTTTCTTGGAGTGAGCCCTCAGCTTTTCTTGGAGTGAGCCCACAGCTTTTCTTGGAGTGAGCCCTCAGCTTTTCCTGGAGTGAGCCCTCAGCTTTTCCTGGAGTGAGTCGTCAGTTTTTTTCATGGAGATTGCCATGCAGCTCTATCAGCGCGAGGCCATCGAAGCCGCTGTCGGCATCGAACAGGCGGCGCTTGGTGCCGTGGAGGCGGGATTCGCGGCGCTGGGTCGCGGCGAGGTGGTGCAGCCGCCGATCCTCTCCATGGCCATCGAGGAGGCCAACGGCGAGGTCGACGTCAAGACCGCCCATATCCGCGGCGCCGAACGCTTCGCCATCAAGGTCAGCCCCGGCTTCTTCGACAACCCGCGGCTGGGACTGCCGAGCCTCAACGGCCTGATGATGGTGTTCTCCGCCCGCACCGGGCAGGTGGAGGCGGTGCTCTTCGACGAGGGCTACCTCACCCGGGTGCGCACGGCGCTGGCCGGCGCCATCGCGGCGAAGCACCTGTCGCGGCCGGACAGCCGCCGGGTCGCGGTGCTCGGCGCCGGCGAGCAGGCCGAGCAGCAGGTCCAGGCGCTGCGCCTGGTACGCGACATCGACACCCTCGACGTCTGGGCGCGTCGCCGCGAGGGGGCCGAGGCCTACGCCGAGCGCATGCGGGGCAGGGGGCTTTCGGTCAACGTGCATGACGCGGTGGCGGGGGCCTGCGCCGCGGCGGATATCATCGTCACTGCCACGCCCTCGCGCACGCCGCTGCTCCACGCCCGGGACCTGCCCGACGGGGTGCACGTGACCGCCATGGGGTCGGACAGCCCGGAGAAGCGCGAGCTTGATGCCTCGGTGCTGACCCGCGCCGACGCCTTCGTCTGCGACACCCGCGCCCAGAGCGAGGGCAATGGCGAGCTCAAGGCCTTCGCGGGCGGCGAGGTGCCCTTCAAGGTCCATGAGCTGGGTCGGGTCATCGCCGAGGGGCAGCGCCTGCGCCTGTCGGAGGCGACCCTCACGGTGTGCGATCTTACCGGCACCGGCGTGCAGGATACCGCCATCGCGGGCTTCGCCCTGTCGCGGCTCACGGCCGGCTGAGCCCGCCCGCGCCGACTTGTCGCGGCGGGTCTCCTGGCGCACGCTGGGAGCGTTCACCGATGGAAGGAGCAAGGAGATGGCAACGATACTGGCCTTCGACGTCTACGGGACCCTGATCGACACCCACGGCGTGGTCGCCGAGCTCGAGCAGCGTCTCGCCGGGCAGGACCGCTCGGAGCTGGCGCCCGAGTTCTCGCGCCGCTGGCGCGACAAGCAGCTGGAGTACAGCTTCCGCCGCGGCCTGATGGGGGCCTACGTCGACTTCGCCCGCTGCACCCGTGAGGCGCTGGAGTTCACCGACCGCGCCCTGCAGACGCGTTTCTCGGAGACCGACAAGGAGCACCTGATGGGCGTCTACGCGCGGCTGCCGGCCTTCCCGGAAGCCTCGGCGGCGCTGGATCGCCTCGTCGCGGCGGGGATGAGCTGCGTGGCCTTCTCCAACGGCAGCCGCGAGGCGGTCGAGGGGCTGCTGGAGCAGGCCGGGATCCGTGACCGCTTCGATGACGTGGTCAGCGTCGACGAGGTCAAGCGCTTCAAGCCCGACCCGGCGGTCTACGCCCACCTGCGCTATCGGCTGGAGAGCGAGCCCGGCGATACCTGGCTGATCTCCAGCAACGCCTTCGACGTGATCGGTGCGCGCCACGCCGGCCTGCATGCCGCCTGGGTGCGGCGCAGCCCGGATGCGCCCTTCGATCCCTGGGGGATCGATCCGGACCTCACGGTGGCCGACCTCGACGCCCTGGCCGAGCGGCTGGGCTGAGCGGCTGGGCTGAGCGGCAAGACTCGCGCCGGCAAGCCCTGAGCAGGTACGCCCGACACGACGACGCCCTGGCCGGTCGATCCGGCCAGGGCGTCGTCGTGTCGGGCAGCAGCCGGTTTCAGCCTTTCCAGGCGTACCCGGCGAAGGCCTCGTCGATCTCCGGATGGTTGACGTGGTTGGCGTAGTTGGAGAGCGTCTTGACGGCCAGCGCCAGGACGATCTGCAGCACATGCTGCTCCTCGAAGCCCGCCGCCAGGAAGGCCTCGACGTCCGCCTCGCCGGGCATGCCCCGCGTCTCGAACATCACCTTGGTGAAAGTGCTCAGTGCCGCGAGGCGCTGGTCGGGGATCGGCCGGTCGTTGCGGATCGCGTCCACCACGTCCGCCGGCACCTGGGACATCTTCTCGGCCAGCATGCTGTGGGCGGACATGCAGTAGCCGCAGCCGTTGAGCCGGCTGATGGTCAGGAAGACCACCTCCTGCTCGGGCGGCGCGAAACCGGAGTCCTCACGGAACAGCGCATAGCCGTGCAGGTAGGTGTCCAGCACGCCGGGCGCCTTGGCCATGCCTGCGTACATGTTGGGCACGAAGCCCAGCGTCTCCTTGGCCTGCTCGAGCAGCGGCTTCGCCTTGGCGTCGGCGGTCTCGAGGGTCTGGGGAGGGAGCTGCATCTGATAGCTGGCTGACATGGGTTATGCCTCCTGTCGTCATGAGTGTTGCGTGTCGCGCCATTTTTGTATCGGTCGTTCCATAAATGACAAATTATTAGGGGGATATCAGCGTCTCAGGCCGTCGAGCAGCAGCTCCACCGCCTGGCGGGTCTGCTCGCCGTCCGCCCCGCTCTTCAGCAGGGTCCTGAGTCCGGCCATGCCCATCGTCAGGTAGCCGGCCAGGGCGCCGGGATCTCGCTCCGGGGCGATGTCGCCCTCGGCCTGGGCGCGCACCACGGCGCGGTGAAATAGCGCCGTGATGGCGGCCATGCTGCGATGGGCATGCTGTGACGGCGCATCGCCGCGCTGGCCGAGCTCGCTGGCCGAGTTGAAGATCAGGCAGCCCATGGCGGCGCGTTCGCTGCCGGCCTCGCCGGCCGTCTCGCGAAACAGGCCCTCCAGGAAGGTCATGGCCGAGGGCGCCGCCGCGAGCCGACGTTCGAGCCGGCCGATCAGCGATTCGCGATAGCGCCGCAGGGCCTCGAGGAACAGCTGTTCCTTGTTGCCGAAGGCCTGATAGAGGCTGCTGCGCGAGAGGCGCATGGCCTCCAGCAGGTCGCGGGTCGAGGCGCTGTCGTAGCCTCGTGCCCAGAAGACCTGCATGGCGGCGCTCGCGGCCTCGTCGGGGCTGAAGGCGATGGGGCGTCCTCGTGTCATGCCGAGCACTTTAGGATCGTTCGTTCCATAAATCAAGGTGCGCCGGATTGCCTGGCGATGGCTATCACTGTAAGGACCGCGTGGCAGCGACGACAGAGTGCCCATATCCACCCACGCGATGGCCGCACAGGAGAATCCGAGCATGATGGAGCAGCATTCGCCGAGACGTTTCTGGCTGGGCGGCCAGCGGGCCGCGGAACAGGACCGCTTTTTCCGCGAGGCCCTGGAGCCCCTGGGGTGGCAGGTCGGGGACGAGCACGACTGGGACGCCGGCTGGATCACCGGCATGCCGGAGGCCGGGCAGTTTCGGCGTGTCTCGCCGACGCGCACCCTGAATCACTTCCCGGGCAATGCGGCGCTCACCGTCAAGAGTCGCCTGCACGAGAGCCTCTCCGCCCTGCGTGAGCGCATGCATGAGAGCCATGGGCCCGAGCATGAACTCGCCCGGCGGCTGGCGTTCTTTCCCCGCGCCTATGTGATGCCCGACGACTACCACGCGCTGCAGCAGGCCGCCCGGGATCGTCCCGAGCAGCGCTGGATCCTCAAGCCCACCAACGCCTCCAAGGGCAAGGGCATCCGGCTGCTTAAGGATGTTGCCGAGGCGCCCCTCGCCCGGGACTGGCTGGTGCAGGAGTACCTGGCCAACCCCCACACCATCCGCGGTCACAAGTACGTGCTGCGCCTCTATGTGCTGATCAGCTCGCTGGCGCCGCTGCGTGTCTATCTCTACCGCCAGGGCTTCGCCAAGCTGGCCTCGGAGCCCTGGGATCCCGACGATGCCGACAACCCCTTCAGCCAGCTGACCAATCCGGACATCAACGCCCTGAACGACCGCGCCGAGGTGCCGGTGGAGTTCATCGACCTCGATCGCTACCGCCGGTGGCTCAAGGATCAGGGGCACGACGACGATGCCCTCTTCGCTCGCATCAAGGACCTGGTTGCGCTGACCGTGATCTCCGCCGTGGACGCCATGCGCGCTCGCACGGCCGAGGCCGGCGCCGACCCGCGCGGCTGCTACGAGCTGCTGGGGCTCGACTGCCTGGTGGATGACACCCTCACGCCGTGGATCCTCGAGTGCAACTTGAGCCCCTCGCTCGGCATCTGCGCCGCCCCGGAGTCGGGCGGGCGCGTCGAGGAGGCCGTCAAGGGCGGGCTGGTCCGCGACCTGGTGACGCTCATCGATATTCCCGGACAGGCCTCGACCGAGACGGCGAGCGAGGAGGCGGACCAGGCGCCGGGGTCGGCCGCGGCGCTGCTCGCCGAGGCAGAGGCGGAGCGGGCGCGCGCCGGCGACTTCGCGGCGCTGCTGCCGGCCGCCGAGCCGGAGCGCTACCTGCCATATTTCACGCTGCCGAGCCTGGCCGACCGGCGGCTGGCCGAGGGGCTCGCCGGGCGGCCGCTGCCGGCCCCGCGTCTTGCGCGCCGCCACGTCTCGGAGATCCTCGACGAGGAGCGCCTCGCCCTCTACGACAGGCGTCGCGGCGATCTCTACCGGCCCAACGACACGGCGGCGCTGATCTGGCTGCTGGCGACCGAGGGGCTCGATCTCGATGCCATCGTCGAGGCGCTGGCCCTCGCCACGGACGGGGGGGAAGAAGGGAGACCGGACGCGTGCGGTACCGATCACGAGAGTCTGCGCCGGGAGGTCTGGCTCACCCTGCACGACTGGTGCCGTGCCGGCCTGCTCTGCCAGCGGGGTGAGCGAGTCGCCACGGGCGCGATCGAGCCGGGTGCCGGGCCGGCTCCCGAGGCCACTTCTGCGGCGTGCGAGGCGCCTGCCGCCCGGCGCCTCTTCGCGCTGCGTCTGGCGGGGCAGGAGTGGGCGCTGTCGGTGGCAAGTGCTCCGGCCATCGCGAGGCTCGCGAGCGGGTTCGGGGAGCGGCTGACACCGCTCGCCGACGAGGCGGTGAGTCGACTCCCGCGGCTTCGGGTGCTGCGCGAGGCGGCGGGCTACGCCCTGGCCGACGCCGATCGGCTGCTGGCCTCGCGGCTGACGCTGGCGCAGCTGGCTCCCGCGCTGACCGCCCACCTGCTGCGCCGGGTCGCGAGTCCCGACCGCCCTGTGATCGACGCGCCCCTGCTGATTCTGCCCGACGGCGCCGGGGTGCTCTGCCTGCTCCCCGAGGGCGAGCCACGCCGCCGCCTGCTCGCGCGACTGCGCGAGGCCGGCGGCGGCCGGTTGACCCGCGGCGTGCGCCTGGATCTCGCGGACCCGACGCGGGCCGAACGGTTGGATCTCCCCCTGGCGGACGCCGCCGACGAGCCGGCGAGCGCGCCGCCCGCCTCGAGGATCCCGGACGGCGTGACCCTGCGCGGCGTGCTGCTGCCGGGCGGCGAGCACGTCCAGGAGTCCCTGGCCCCGGTCGCCATGCTGGAGGCCCTGGGCGCCCTGCTGCCGCACTGCCTGGCCGGGGAAGGGCGGGTGTTGGAGGGTCACGGCGTGACGGCCCTCGGCGACTGGCTCTCCACCCTGGCCCTGAGCGCCATTCCGTCAGACAGCGAGAGCGAGACAGAAGAGACGGAGACAGAAACAGGGAGCGAGGCGCCGTCGTCCGGGTCGCTGGCCGCCTGGCTGGCCACCCACATCGCCCCCGAGGCCCAGGTCGCGCGCCCCGCGGCGGCGGGCCAGTAGCGGGGCACGAGCATACGGCGCTGCCGCGGCAGCGCCGGTGACGCGGTCGGCCCGCCGGGCCGGCTCACGGCATGATCACACGCAGGGCGTGTCGAGCATGCCATTCGAGAGCGTACGTCGAGCGCCTGTATCGAAGGCTCGTTGTGAGAGCCGGTAGTAAGAGCTCGCGCCGACGGGACGTGTCGAGAATGCCAATCGAGGAGGTCATGAACATGACACTGCACGACGAGAAACGTCGCAACCTGCTGGGCCGGCTCGGCCGCCAGCTCGGCTACACGGCACCGGCACTGCTGCTGGTGGCGAGCGGAGCGGCCTTCCAGGCCGTGGCCAGCGAACCGTCCGAGGAGCTGGGTTATTCCAGCGGCCAGGAGGCGCCCCTGATGCTGGCCGAGGCGCATGCCGAGGCCGAAGGAGAGGCCAAGGGTGAAGCCGAAGGCGAAGCAGAAGCTGAAGCCGAGGCCGAGGCCGAGGGGTGATCTCGCCATCGCCCCTTCCCTGAGAGGCCGGGCCGTCGCCCCGGGTGATGGCCCCGGCTGCCTCCCCGCTTTCGGGCGGGCCCGACACGGACCCGACAGGACAGCCACCATGTCAACTCCCGCAACCTTGCCATCGCGAACCGCCTCGGGCCTCATCGAGGAGAACCGGCTGGCGCTTGCCCAGCTGAATAGCCTGGTCGACGACCTGGCCCCCGAGGCCTATCGCCGGGTCTTCGGCGTCCATGGACGTCACACCCTCGGCAAGCACGTTCGCCATATCATCGACCACTACGAGGCGCTGATCGACGGACTCGAGGCGGGCGCAGAGACCCTCGACTACGAGCCGCGTCGTCGCGACCCGGCCCTCGAAACCTGGCCCGACGAGGCCGCCCGGCGCCTGGCCGCCCTCGAGGCGTGGCTCTCGTCGCTGACGGGCCAGTCGTCGCCCGAGCGCCTGACCCTGCGCCATGGCCAGGACGCCGGCGCGCCGGACCCTGATCGCGTCGCGGACGACGAGGCGCGCCTCGCCCTGCCATCCAGCCTGGCCCGCGAACTGGCTTTCCTGGCCAGCCACACCGTTCATCACATGGCGATCATCGGCCTGTTGGCCGAGCAGATCGGCATCGCCCTGCCGGCATCGTTCGGGGTGCATCCCTCCACCCTGCGCCACTGGCAGCGGGAAGCGGCGTCCGAACGCGGCGCACCACTTCCTTCGTCTGCTGCCGCCTCGTTCTGACCGGGCGCGACGGCGACCGGGCGCCTCAGGGGCAGGCGGGCGGCGTGGGCGAGGCGGAGAAGGCCAGGTGGGTGAACCAGGCCGTGGCATCGACGCCGGCGTTGTCGCCGTCGCTCATCAGGGCCAGGCCATCGATGCGGGTCGCGCGCTCGCCGAAGAGGCGCCGGTAGTCCGCGCCGACGTCGCGCACCTCCGCCACCCATTCGCCGACCCGGGCGTCGCCGCTCTGCAGCGCCAGCAGCCGGGCGCGGGAGGTGAAGGCGTTGGGCCAGGCGCTGCCCGCCGGCTGGCTCGAGGCCCAGACGTAGTTCACCGACTCCACCTGCCAGGGCAACAGCCCCGTCTTGCGGGCCACGTAGACCCTGGCCGGGTAGTCGTCCCCCGACTTCTTCGTCTCGTCGAGCCCCTCGTGCACCCCCGAGACCCGCCAGCACCACTGCAGGTAGGGCGTCTCGCCAAGGTCGATCTCGCGCTCCAGGTATTTCGCCGAGGCCCGCTGGCGGGCGCGGGCCTGGAGCGCCCGCGTGCCGTCCAGGTCGACGACCCGGTACTCGGTCTCGCCCGCGAAGACACGCGTCGACCAGCCCCGAATCTCGTTGGGCGAGAAGTGCAGATCATCGGCCGCAAAGGCCTGTCCGGCAGTGGGAAAGACCGGGCCGGCCCCGAGCAGGATCGGTCCGGCCGCGAGCGCGGCCAGCATCAGCCGACGGGCAGAAAGGGGGAATCGAGTCATCAGGCGGGTCACTCCAGGGATCGATGGGGCCGTGCTCGGTCGATGCTCCCGGGCCATCCTTACGCCGTCGGCGTCAGGCGGGCGGAGCGGGGGCATGTGGCCATGCTACTCGCTACCGGGCGCGGACCGAAGTCGGCCTCGAATGGCACTCACGAGAGGGTGCGCTAAGGGGGCGGCGGGCCGGCAGGATGCCTTGCCAGGGCCCCGGACGTTGGCCACGCTGAGCGGGCAAACACGGAACAAGCACACGGGAACAGGAGGTATCTATGAACAGAGCGGTGATCGGGGCGGCCCTGGGCCTGCTCCTCGCCACGGCGCCGGTCGCGCAGGCGGAGTCGCACGGCATCATGCATCTCGATTCGGGAGACGAGTTCGCGCGCGTCGATCAGCGGCTGCGCGAGGCGATCGAGGAGAAGGGGTTGACCCTGATGAGCGTCGTCGACCACGCGGCCAACGCCCGGCGGGTGGAGCGCTCGCTGCCGGCGACCCGGACCTTCATCTTCGGCAACCCGGCGGTGGGTACGCCGATGATGCAGTGCCAGGGCAGCGTGGCGCTGGACCTGCCGCAAAAGATGGTGGTGAGGGAGACCGATCAGGGCGTCCGGCTGGAGTGGAACTCCCCCCACTACCTGGCCGAGCGCCACGCCCTGGAGGGTTGCGACCTGCCCCTGGAGAAGATCGCCGGCGTGCTCGAGGGCCTGGCGGACGCCGCCGCGGGCCGCTGACTCATGCCGACGGTTCGTCGTCGTCCTCGGTGCCGAAGTGCCGGCCGACGCCGTGGAGCAGCGTGAACTGCCGGTCGCACTCCCGGCAGGCGCTGCACATGGCGAGGTGCAGCCGCAGCGAGAGCTTTTCCTGGAAGCTGAGGGGACGGTCCTGGCGCAGCGACATCAGGCGAGTCGCCTCCTTGCACATCATCATGAGGCGTCTCCCTCTAGCCAGCCCTGCTCGATGCAGGCGCGCAGCCTCAAGCGGGCGCGATGCAACATGACCCAGCAGTTGTTCTCCTTGATGCCGAGCTCCCGGCAGATCTCCTCGGTGGAGAGTCCCATCAGCTCGCGCAGGGAGAAGATCCGTGCGGCGCTGTCCGGCAGGGCGATCATGCAGGCGTCGAAGACCTGCCAGAAGCGTTCGTTCTCGAAGGCGGCCTCGGGCTCTCCCCAGCTCTGCGGACGGGCCTCCTGCTGCCAGCGGCCGTTCTGCTGGAACTGCCGGTCGATCGCCTCGTCGTCGTTCTCGTCCGCCAGCGGCTGCCAGCGGCCCTGGCGCTTCTGGGCGCGCATGGCATCCAGGATCTTGTACTTGAGGATGCCGAAGACCCAGGTCTCGTAGCCGGAGCGTCCGGCGAAGCTGTCGTTCTTCTCGATGGCAGACATCATGGCCTCCTGAACGGCATCCTCTGCCTGGCTTCGATCACGCAAGTGCATGAGGGCGAAGGAGACCAGGCGCGGCCTCACCGCCGTGAGCCGCTCCAGCCTGTGTGCTTTTTCGTCCATCGATGAGCCCCTGTTCCCTCGGTCGTTGTTGTCATCGCTGCGGGAAAAGTCTAGCAGCTTAGATTAGCTGGCGGGTATGGACTCCCCGCTGGGTCGCGGCCCGCCGGCGTTCCTTACAGGGCACGCGCCCGACGGCGAGGCCTCACTTTCTATCAACCAGACGCTCATCGAGACCGTCATCGGGACGATCATCGAGCCGACGGTCGAAAAAGCAGACGCCGAGCGAGTCGCCGAGGCGGGCGAGCCGTCCGAGGTCCTCCGGCCGGTCGACGTCCCAGAGGCGCGCCGGGCAGGCTAGTCGCCAGCCCATCTCCTCGGCGCGCTCGCGGGTCTGGGCCATGACGCGATCCGTGCCCCAGTCGATGGCGCTGAACAGGCGCTGGTCGGCACGCCTTGTGCCGACCAGCGCGTAGCCGCCATCCTCGACCGGCACGAAGACGCCGTCGGCATCGCTCAGCGCCGCCCGGCAGCGCTGCAGCAGCGCCGGGGTCAGCGCCGGACAGTCGCTGCCGATCAAAAGCCCCGGCGCGTCCATGGCCGCGAGGGCGTGGAACATGCGCGCGCCGAGATCGCCCTCGGGCTGGGCGCGCAGCGCGATGCCGTGGCGGTCGGCCAGCTCCCGGAACAGCGGGTGATCGTGCTGAAGTGCCGTCCACAGGGTGATGCGCTGCGGCGAGGTCGCCGCCAGGGCGGTGGCGAGGGCGTGTCGCAGCAGCCGCTCGTGAAGCCGGCAGGCGCCCCCGGCGCCGAGCGCCGGGATCAGCCGCGTCTTGGCGCGACCGGGAATCGGCGCCTTGGCCAGTATCGCCAGGGGGACGTCGTCGAGGGCGTCAGCGCACATGGCGATACGCCCGGGCCAGGTCGTCCGGGGAGGCGCCGCGCCAGTAGCGCCAGCGCAGCCGCCACATCAGCAGGATGGTGCGCCAGGCCCCACCTTGTTCCCAGCGCCGCCCCGAGGTCGTCACCCGCTCGCGCAGGCAGGCCGGCGTTGAGATCCGCTTGAGCCGTCGCGACATCTCGATGTCCTCCATCAGCGGCTGATCGGGAAAGCCGCCCGCGGCGGCGAAGGCCTCGCGCGTCATGAACAGGCCCTGGTCGCCGGTGGCGATGCCCGTCCAGCGCGAGCGTCGGTTCATGGCGAAGGCGATGACGGGCAGCAGCGGATGCCGCCCCGTCAGCCGCACGTCGAAGCGCCCCCAGACGCGCCCGTGCGCCAGCGCCGCGGCGATCGCGCGCTCGGCCCCCGGCGGCAGGCGGGTATCGGCATGCAGGAACAAGAGCTGCCGGCCGCGGGCCTCGCCGGCCCCGACATTCATCTGCCGGGCGCGGCCGGGCTCGCTGATCATCACCCGCGAGGCCAGCGGGCGAGCCCGGGCAAGCGTCGCGTCGCGGCTGCCGCCGTCGACGACCAGGATCTCCGCGCCGCCGGCGCGCAGGGGCGCGAGGCGGGTGAGCTGCGCCTCGATGATGGCCGCCTCATTGAGGGTCGGAACGATGATGCTGAGCCGCGGCCTCGCCGGCATGCCGTCTCTCCTGGTGGTCGCTATGGCGCTGTCGCCGCGCCTGAGTCGTCACGGCCGCCGCCAGATTACATCCTAGCGCGAGCGTAAGGTCGAAAGGCACCGCGCGACAGAAAGGGGAGGCCGCCCGCGTCCCGGCGGTGACGGCATTCACTGCGCGCCGGCATCCGCCGCGCAGGGAGGTGATCCATGTCCCGGTGGCGTCTTACCCTGATGATCCTGCTCGCCGCATGGCTGCTGCTGCCCTTGCCACAGCCCCTTCCACAGCCCCTGCCCGAGGCGTGGGCGGCGCTGCCCACCGTCGAGGCGCCCCGTGTGCCCCTGGCGTACTCCCTGCAGGCGTTCCGTCGGGCGGTGCGCTCCGGCGGCCCCGGCAAGGACGGCATCCCCTCCATCGATCGGCCCCGCTTTCACTCGGTGGCGGCGGCCGATGCGCTGCTCGCTGCGAACGACCGGATCATCGGCCTCTATCTGGATGGCGAGGCCCGCGCCTATCCGCAGGGCATCCTGGTGTGGCACGAGATCGTCAACGACACCCTGGACGGCCGGCCCGTGAGCATCACCTACTGCCCGCTGACCGGCAGCGCCCTGGGCTTTCATCGCGGCGACGCCGAGCTGGGCGTCTCCGGGCGGCTGGTGAACAGCAACCTGATCATGTACGACCGCCTCACCGGAAGCGAGGTGCCGCAGATGCTCGGCGTGGCCATCGACGGCCCGCTGGCGGGACAGGGGCTCGATGAGTTGAGGGTCATCTGGACCACCTGGGGCGCCTGGAAGGCGCGCCACCCGGACACCCGCGTGCTCAGCCGCGAGACCGGCCACGTGCGCAACTATCGACGCGACCCCTACGGCAGCTACGCCCCCCTGCGCGGCTATTACCGCCCGCAGAGCAGCAGGCTCTTCCCGGTCATGGCGGAGAGCCGACGGCTGCCACCCAAGGCCAGCGTGCTGGGGTTTCGCACTCGCCAGGGCGCGGCCGCCGTGACCCGCGAGGCGCTGCGCCGTGAGGCGGTGATCGAGCTTGCGGTCGGCGACAGCCACTACACGGTGATCCGCGATGCCGGTCTCTCGACCGGCTGGGTCTTTCACAATCCCCGGCGGGTCGCGATCCGCGTCGATGAGCTGACCTTCGGCCCGGCGGGAGTCAGCGGCGGCGGCACCGAGGCGCTCGAGCCGATCAATGCCTTCGAGGCCATGTGGTTCGCCTGGGCGGCCTTCTATCCCGAGACCCTGCTCTACGGGGCGCCGGAGGATGCACCATGACCGCGCTCGCCGCCCTGCGCGACGCGCTGGTCGGGCGCCCCTGGGACGCGGCGCTCGTCGGCGGTGTCGGGCTCGTCTATACCGGGCTCTACCTGTGGGTGATCGGCGATCTCGGCCCCGGCGGTGGCGGGGGGCTCGCCGCGAGCTTTCCCGCCTGGGAGCGGGTCTGGCAGACGCGCGGCCCCCTCTATTTCGAGCCGGTGGGGCTGATCGAGGCGGGCGCCTGGATCTGGACCTTCAGTCCGCTCAATACCCTGCTGGGCCTGGGGCTAGGGCTGCTGCTGGGCGCCAACCTGGTGCTGGGCTGGCGGGTGCGCCATGCCGCGAGCCACTGCGCCTGGCGCGCGCCCGGCGGCTCCCTGCTGGCCGCGCTGCCGGCCCTGCTGGCGGGCGGCGCCTGCTGCGCGCCGATGCTGCTGATCTGGCTCGGGCTGCCGCTGGCCGGTGCCCTGATCCCGGTGCTCCCCTGGCTGCTGCCGCTGGCGGCGCTGCTGCTGCTGGCGAGTCTCGGCATTCTGGCCAGGCGGCTGGCCGCCTCCACCTCATGAACGACGGGAGGACGACCGGGATGTCGACCATGCTCGATCGATGCGGCCACGGCCTCGGGGGCTGGCTCTCCTGCCCGAGGCCCTGGCATTGCCCCCAGCAGCCCGTCGAGGAGGACATCCAGGCGTGTCTCAAGCCCGGTGACGTGCTGCTGGTCGAGGGCTCCTCGCGGATCAGCACGGTGATCAAGTACCTGACACAGTCGACCTGGTCGCATGCCGCCCTCTACGTGGGCGAGAGCGGCTGTCCCGGCGCGGCGGCGCTCGGCGCGACGGCGTTCGGTGCCGCGGTGCCCATCCGGGGCGGCGGCTTCGTCGAGGCGGACCTGTCGGAGGGGGTGCGCGTGGTGGGTTTCGAGGAGTTCGACGGCTATGCGCTGCGCATCTGTCGCCCGGTGGGGCTGGGCCCGGCGGAGATCGACCGGCTGATCGCCTTCGTCTGCGCCCGCGTGGGGCACCGCTACGACATGCGCAACATCCTGGATCTGGCCCGCTATCTCCTGCCACTGCCGCCGGTGCCGACGCCCTGGCGGCGGCGCATGCTGGGGCTCGGCAGCGGTGATCCGACCCGCGCCATCTGCTCGACCCTGATCGCCGAGGCCTTCCAGTCGGTGCGCTACCCGATCCTGCCGATCCCGGTGGCGGGCCGTTCGCGGGTGTTTCGGCGTCGCCACCATAGCCTCTTCACCCCGCGGGACTTCGATCTCTCCCCCTGGTTCGAGGTCGTCAAGCCGCGGCTGGTCGGCGGCTTCGATCCCCACGCCCTGGCGTGGCAGGATCAATCGGAACGCGATACGGCCCAGCACGATACGCTCCAGGACGACGCGATTCAGGAGGAGAGCTCGATCACCCGCCCGCCGGCCGCCTCGGCGTCCTCGCGGTCGTGAGTCACCAGCAGGCTGGGCAGGCCGGCCTCGCGCAGGCGCTCGAACACCAGCCGGCGCATCTCCTGGCGCAGGTGGGTGTCGAGCTTGGAGAAGGGCTCGTCGAGCAGCACCGCGCAGGGTGCCGAGAGCAGCAGGCGCATCAGCGCGACGCGCGCCTTCTGTCCGCCGGAGAGCGTGGCCGGGTCGCGCTCGCCGAAGCCGGCAAGCCCGATGTGCGCGAGGGCCTGCTCGACCCGGGCGGCCTTGTCGGCGCCGGCCCTGGGCATGCCGAAGCGCAGGTTGCCGGCGACCGACAGGTGGGGAAAGAGCAGCGGGTCCTGGAACAGCAGGCCGATGCCGCGTCGCTCGGCGGGCAGGGCGGTGATATCGCGGTCGTCCAGCAGCACCCGGCCGCTGGCCTGGAACGCCGGGGCCAGGAAGCCGGCCGGGTAGGCGAGCAGGGTCGACTTGCCCGAGCCGGAGGGGCCCATCACGGTAAGCACCTCGCCCGGGGCGATCTCGGTGTCGAGCGCGACCAGCGTCTTGTCGCCCAGGCGGATCCGGACGTCGCGAAGTTCGAGTCGATGGGGCGTGGTCATGGGGCTCCCTGCATGCCGCGGCGGTTGGACCATAGCAACTTCGGCAGGCCGATGGCGATCACGAAGCCCACCAGGGGCAGGCAGGCCTGGACCAGCGCCCAGACCCCGATCACCCGGCGGTTGCCGCCGGCGGCCAGCGAGACCGCCTCGGTGGTGACGGTGGTCACCCGCCCCGCGCCCAGCAGCTGGGTGGGCAGGTACTGGCCGATGCTCACCGCCAGGCCCACCGCACAGGCGGTGAGCAGGGGAGCCAGCAGCATCGGCAGGCGGACCCGCCAGAAGACGGCGTTGCGCGAGGCGCCGAGCGTCAGGGCCAGCTGGGTCCAGCGCGGGTCGATCCGCCGATAAGCCTCCGAGAGCGAGAGGAAGACGTAGGGCAGCACGAACAGCAGGTGGCCGAAGATGATCAGGCCGTGGGTCGGCCGGGTACCGAGCTGCTCCATCACCACCACCAGGCCGAACAGGAAGGCGATCTGCGGCACGATCAGCGGCAGGTAGAGCAGCCACAGCGCCTTCGAGGCGGTGCGCCCGGTGCGCTGCTCGTTCTCCAGGGCCGCCAGTACCAGTACCGCGGCGAGCAGGGTCGAACAGAGTGCGATCAGCGCCGTCGAGGCGAGCGGCCCGCCGAGGGAGGGCAGCGCCTGAGCCCAGTGATCCAGCGTCACGCTCTGGGGCAGGGCATCGGGAAACCGCCAGAACCCCGCCACGGAGTAGATCGCCAGGCCGCCGATGCCGGTGAAGGCGATGCCCGTGGCGAGCAGGATCGGGAGCTTGCCGGCGAGGTGCAGACTCGTCTCGCCGCGGCGCCTCCCGCCGCGGGCGATCCAGCCGGCCATCAGCCGGGCCGCGAGCCGCTCCAGCCCCCACCAGGCCAGCAGCGCCGTAGCGGTGACGCCGAGCTGCAGGATCGCGCCGGCCGAAGCCAGGAAGCGCTGGTCGAGGTCGGGGTCGCTGAACCAGGTGAGGATCGAGACGGCGAGCGTCGGCGGCAGGGTGGGGCCCAGGATCATCGCCACGTCCACCACCGAGGAGGCATAGGCGATGACCGCGAACACCGGCAGGCGGATCAGCGGATAGAGGGCCGGCGCCACGACCTTGAGCCAGGCAATAGCGGGTCGATAGCCCAGCGAGCGCGCCATGGCCACCCGACGCTCGGCGTCGAGCTGGGGCAGCGCCGCCAGGCTCATCAGCAGCAGGAAGGGCACCTCCTTGATGACGAGCCCTGCTATCAGCGAGAGCCCCCAGGGATCCTGGACGATCAGCAGGTCCGGCGGGCGCTCCCAGCCGGTCAGCGCCGGCGACGTCAGCCGCGCGAGCAGCCCCGAGGGGGCGATCAGGAAGGCCAGCCCGAAGGCCGCGGCGGCGTGGGGAATGGAGAGCAGCGGTGAGACCAGCCGCCGGATCCAGCGATCCAGCCGGCTGCCCGTCGCCGCGGCCAGGTAGAGCAGCACCACCGCGAGCGAGATGGCGGTGGCGACCAGCCCGCTGGCCAGGCTGATGGCGACCGAGCGCCCGATGCCCGGCTGGGCGGCCAGCGCCCGCCAGGGGGCCAGCGAGAAGGCCTCGCCGCCGAGCGCCGGCAGGTAGCCGAAGGCCGGCAGCAGGGCCATGGCGAGGCCCGCCAGGATCGGCGCGACCAGCAGGGTGACGATCAGCACGGGGGCGAGGCGCAGCATCATCGGGCCGGCCCCGCCTCGCCCGTGCCCGGGGCGCTGGCGCTTGTCATCATTGGCCGATGTAGCGGGCCTGCCAGGCATCCTGCAGCGCCGTCATCCAGCTGGGGTGCGGTTCGGGCAGCGTCTGCTCGAGGGCGCCCGGTGGCAGCATCGCCGGATTCTGTTGGTCCAGGTCGAACAGCGCCCGGGTGTCGTCGTCGAGGCGGGCCACGTCGAGCACGGTGCGATCGCCCCAGACCTCGAGATCCTGCTTGGTCGCCTGGGCCTCGGGGGAGAGCAGGTAGTTGGCGATGACCATGGCGCCGGCCTGGTGGGGCGAGTTGTAGGGGATGGCGACGAAGTGCACGTTACCGAGGGTGCCGCTTGCCGGCACGTAGCTGCGGGTGCTTGGGGGCAGCTCGTAGTCGGCCACCGCGGCGGCCGGCTCCGAGGGCGTGAAGGTGAAGGCCAGCGACAGCGTGCCGTCGCCCATCAGGCTGCGCATCTCGGGCCCACTGGCGGGAAACTGGCGGCCGCTGCGCCACAGGTGGGGGTGCAGGGCATCCAGATACTCCCACAGCGGGGCGGTGACGGCCGCGAAGTCGCTCTCCTCGACCGGGGCGTAGAGCGCCTCGCCCTGGTCGGTCAACTCGATCAGCGCCTGCTTGAGGAAGGTGCTGCCGGTGAAGTCGGGAATCCGCGGGTAGGTGAAGCGCCCCGGGTTGGCGCGGGCCCAGGCCAGCAGCGCCTCGATGTCCTGGGGCGGCGTCTCAAGCGCGTCGCTATCGTAGTAAAAGGTGATCTGAGCACGACCCCAGGGCGACTCGTAGCCCTCGGTGGGCAGGGTGAAGTCGGTGACCACCTCGGGATTGTGCGCGGGGCGGGTCAGGGCGAAGTTCGGCAGCGCCTCGGCGAAGGGGCCGAACAGCAGGTCATTTTCCTTCATGGCGGCGAAGTTCTCGCCGTTGATCCAGATCAGGTCGACGTTGCCGGCTTCATCGTTGCCGGCCTGCTTCTCCGCCAGCACCCGGGAGACCGCCTCGGCGGTATCGCCGACCTTGACGTGCTCGAGGGTGATGCCGAAGCGCTCGTCGACGCGCCCGGCCACCCAGTCGAGGTAGTCGTTGGTGCGCTGCTCCCCGGCCCAGGCGTACCAGTAGACCGTCTGACCGCGGGCCTCCTCGAGCACGGCCTGCCAGTCGGCCGGGTCGGGAGTGGCCGCAAGGCCCGGCGTCGACAGCAGCAGGGCCGGCAGCAGGGCGGTGAGCCGGGGGGCGAACCGGGGAGAGAGTGCGCGCATCTTGGGATTCCTCTTGGGAGTGTGGACAGGGGCGTGATCAAGGGGCGTGATCGAGGGAGAGCCGGGCGTTGCGGCGCGTCAGGACGAGAGCAGGCGTTGCAGTTCGCGATGCTCCCGTCGCACATGCTCGATGGCGGCCACCGAGAGGTAGTGATCGACGCGCTCGCGCACGTGGGCGATCAGGGCGTCGTCGCTCAGCTCCTCGGACCAGTCCTCGCCGTGTCGCTGCGAATCCTGTTCGCGCCGGTGGCTGGCCCGCCACTTGGCGCACCAGGTCAGCGACCAGAGCCACATGGCGCGCCGACACGTCAGCAGGGTATCGACGTCTCCCGCGAGGCCCATGGCCTCGAGCCAGTGGCGATAGAAGGCGGCCACCTCGGCGGGGGTCAGCTCGGCGCGACTCGTCAGGTCCCAGGTGGTGGAGGTGTAGAGGCTGGCGTGGGCGAGATCGAATCCGACCAGGCCGTAGCGGCACTTCTCCAGGTCGACCAGCACCGCGCGGCCGGCCTCGGTGATCAGGAAGTTGCCGGGGTGAGCATCGAAGCTGATCAGCCGGGGCTCATCGCCGGGTCCCGGCGGCAAGTGCCGGGGCAGGGCGGCCAGCTCGGTCTCGATCAGGCGGTGAGCCTCGGTTGCCAGCTCGACCTGCTCGAGGAAGCGGGCCTGTTCGCCCACCTCCTCGCGCATCGCGGCCCAAGGATCGGCGGGGAAGAGCAGCGGCGCGCGCGCCTCGGCGTCCGGCACCGCCAGCCCGTGGATGCTGGCCAGCGCCTCGGCGATGCAGGGCAGATCCTGTGGCAGGCGCGCCGGGCGGCCGCGGATGGCGTCGACCAGCAGCCCGCCGCGGGGCAGCTCCGGGCCGGGCGGCAGCAGGCCGTGCAGCGCGGGAGCATGGCCGCCCTGGCTGGCGCGGGAGAAGCAGGCCGCCTGGTAAGCGAGGTTCGCCGCGGGGTCGAGTCGCATCTGGCTCTGCTTCGGCAGTCGCGCCACCCAGTCGTCCCGTTCCCGTTCGAGCCACAGGTGATGGTGGGCGAGGCCCGTGTCGGCCATCGGGTGCATGGCCGAGATGCCCGCGTCGAGGCCGGCGCTAGACAGGGCCGTGGCCAACGGACGGCAGAGGGCCGACGGGGCCCGTGGCGAGTCGGGGCGAGAGGCGGTGTCCGGCATGACGCTCCTTGATGGCGGGACGATGGGTCTTTGATGGTCGCACGGGGGCGAGCTTCCTTACATGGCCCCGGCGTGGGGCCCTCCGGCGCGATCGGGCCGCTCGGTGCCGCCGCGGCTGTAAGCCCGCGCCGCCTGCGGCGACACAACGGTAGCGCGGATGCACCGTCGGCGTCGCGCCGCGTCTCGAACACGCACAACGGAGGGTGAGATCATGTCACAGCACGACGAACAACGCCGCAGGCTACTGGGCCGCCTGAGTCGACAACTGGCCTACACGGCCCCGCTGCTGGCGCTGGTGGCGGGCGGCGCCGCGCTGCAGGCCGCGCCGGGCGGCGATCCGCCGGGCGACGCTCCGAGCGCGGCGGCCTTCTCGGCATCCGACGAGGCCCCCCTGCTGCTGGCCAGCTATCACACCGAGGGGCAGGCCGAGGCAGAAGCAGATGCCGAGGGTGAAGCCGAAGCCGAGGGTGAAGCTCAGGCAGAAGGTGAAGCCGAAGCCGAAGGTGAAGCAGAGGGCGAAGGTGAAGCAGAGGGCGAAGCCGAAGGAGGCAGCGCCGCCGCGGTGGCCAGGCCCGACGACTATGCGCCGGCCTACAACGAGAGCGGCGATAATCCCGAGGCGATGCTGGCCCGCGGCGAGGCGCTCTATTACGACACCTCCCTGAGCAGCAACGGCCTGGCCTGCGCGAGCTGTCACGGCAGCGATGGGCAGGACACCGGCTACCAGGCGACCTTCCAGCAGCCCTTCCCCCACCGGGTGGCGATGGCTGCCAATCAGTTCGGTATGTCGGAGGTCCACGCCGACGAGATGGTGCAGATCTGCATGGTCGCCCCGATGGCCGCCGAGCCGCTTGAGTGGGGCGGCGAGGCGCTGACCTCGCTGGCGGCCTACGTGGTGGAGGTGCAGAAGCGCGTGGCCGGCGAGCCCCACGACCTCTGAGTACATCTCTGAGCATCAGGACCCTCGCGCCCTGGGCTATCCTCCAGGCTACCGTCGCCGCGGATTCGCCGGTCCAGGGTCCCCGGGGCGGTGGCGACGAAAAAGGGCGCCACCGTCGCCGGTGGCGCCAAACGAGTCAGCATGAAGGACATGCTCGGGGAGTCGGCGGCTCGGCGCCGCCGCAAATCGCATTGGCCTCAGGCCAGGCGCTGGCCGGAGACGCTCGGGTGGTAGAGCGGCTGGACGCTGTTGCCGTCCGGGTCCTTGCAGTAGAGGCTGCGCCCGCCGTCGCCATGATCGTGGGCGCCCCTGGTCACCTCGACGCCCTGATCGCGCAGGAACGCCTCCCAGGCGTCCACGTCCTCCCGGGCGTCGACCACGAAACCGAAGTGATCGAGGCGCTGGGGATCGTCGCCGGTGGGCGCCTTGGCGCGGGAGAGCGAGACGTTGTCGTTGCCCAGCGTCAGGTAGACCAGGTTCTCGTGGGCCCGGCGCAGCACCGCCAGGCCCAGGATGTCCACGTAGAAGCGTTCACAGGCCTCGAGGTCCTGGACCTGCAGGGCGATGTGGCGCATGCCGTTGAACGGAGCGGGACGTTGCATGGGACCTCCTCGACGGGACGGGGCTTAATGAATATATTGGAAAATGTTTCCATAAATATGCTCATTCCACAACCCATGTCCACCACTCACGAGAGCCTGCCATGTACTGCATCATCGTCCAGACCCGCCTGAAGCCAGGCACCCGGGAGCGTTTCCTCGAGGCCATGCTGCCCAACGCCGAGGCCTCGGTGCGCGACGAGCCGGGTTGCCTGGTCTTCGACGTGATCGAGGATCGCGACACCCCGGACCTCATCCATCTCTACGAGATCTATGCCGACAAGCAGGCCTTGGCGGCCCACAAGGAGACCGCCCACTACGCGGCCAGTCGCGCGGTGGTCAACGAGCTGATCGCCGAGCAGTCGGTGATTCGTGCCGATGTCCTGGCGACGAACCCCGGGGCGCGCGGCGAGGCCTGAACGAATCCCGTCGCCCGGTATCACAGGAATAATCTGATATGCCACGGCGAGGGGTCATGATGCCTACCCGATCGGATGCCAAGCGTCGCGTCCTGCTCTGGTTGAGCCTGGTGTGCCTGGCGCTGGGCGCCCTGCTCGCCTGGCAGGCCCAGGCCCAGAAGGCCCAGCCGGAGGCGGGGCTTGCCATGGTGATGACCATCGACGATGCCATCGGGCCGGCCATCGGCGACTACTTCCAGCGCGGCCTGGAACTGGCCGAGGAGCGCGAGGCCGAGCTCGTGGTGGTGGCGATGGACACCCCCGGCGGGCTCGACGCCTCGATGCGCGGGATGATTCGCGCCATGCTCACCTCCAGCGTGCCGGTCGCCCTCTACGTCTCGCCGGCGGGGGCCCGGGCCGCCAGCGCCGGCACCTACCTGCTCTATGCCAGCCACGTGGCGGCCATGGCGCCGGCCACCCACCTCGGCTCGGCCACCCCCGTGCAGCTCGGCGGGGGCGGCGGGCTGCCGGGCCTGGGTGAGCCTGAACCTGAGACTGAACCTGAACCCGGGTCCGAGCCCGCGTCGGAATCGCAGGAGGGCGCGCAGGAAGCCGCCGACGGCGAGGCGATCCAGGGCGAGCCGGCGGAGGGCGAGTCGACGCAAGAGGAGGACGCCGCGCGTCAGGACGAGGCCGGCCAGGAGGCCCCGGCCAAGCGCCGTGGCGAGACGGCCATGGAGCGCAAGGTGCTGGAGGATGCCGTCGCCTATATCCGCTCGCTGGCCGAGCGTCACGGCCGCAACGCCGACTGGGCCGAGCAGGCGGTGCGCGAGGCGGTCAACCTCACCGCCCGAGAGGCCCTGGAGCAGAACGTCATCGAGGTGGTGGCCAGCGACCTGGACGACCTGCTCGCGCAGATCGACGGGCGCACCGTGGTGATGGACGACGGTGAGCGTACCTTGGCCACCGCCGATCTCGCCATAGAGCGCTTCGATCCCGACTGGCGCACCGAACTGCTGGCGGTGATCACCAATCCCAACGTCGCCTACTTCCTGATGATCATCGGCTTCTACGGGCTGATCTTCGAGCTGTCCAACCCGGGCGGCCTGGTGCCGGGCACCATCGGCATCATCTCACTGCTGCTGGCGCTGTTCGCCTTCCAGGTGCTGCCGGTCAACTACGCCGGACTGGCGCTGATCCTGGTGGGACTGGGGCTGATCGTGGGCGAGGCCTTGATGCCCAGTTTCGGCATACTCGGGATAGGCGGCATCGTCGCCTTCGTGATCGGATCGGTGATATTGATGGACGCGGACACCCTGAACATCTCGCTGCCGATGATCGGTGGCATCGCGCTGCTCGCGGCGGGCCTGATGCTGTGGGTCATGACCCGCTTCATCGGCCTGCGGCGTCGTACGCCGCGCACCGGCCAGGAGGAACTCGTCGGCAGCGAGGCGCTGGTCCTCGACGACTTCGCCGGCCAGGGCCATGTGCGCTTGATGGGCGAGCGCTGGAATGCCCGGAGCACCCAGCAGCTCGCCCGCGGGCAGTCGGTCCGCGTCACCGCGGTCGACGGCCTGACACTTGAGGTCGAACCGTTGGCCTCATCGTCCTGAGGCCCGCCCGGCACGGTCGATGAGACGCATCGGCCGGCCCAACCAAGGAGCCGACACCATGCTGCTTTCCTACCTCGTCCCGGTCGTCCTGCTGGTCCTGCTGCTGGCGGCCTCAATCCGCATCCTGCCCGAATACAAGCGCGGGGTGGTGTTCTTTCTCGGTCGCTTCCAGGCGGTGAAGGGGCCGGGCCTGCTGATCATCATCCCCGGCATTCAGAAGATGGAGGTGGTCGACCTGCGGGTGATCACCATGGACGTCCCGGAGCAGGACGTCATCTCTCAGGACAACGTCACCGTCAAGGTCAACGCGGTGCTCTACTTCCGGGTGGTGGACCCCGAGAAGGCGATCATCCAGGTGGAGAACTTCGTCAACGCCACCAGCCAGCTGGCCCAGACCACGCTTCGCTCGGTGCTCGGCAAGCACGACCTCGACGAGATGCTCTCCGAGCGGGACAAGCTCAACGACGACATCCAGGAAATCATCGACACCTCCGCCGAGGGCTGGGGCATCAAGGTGGCCAACGTGGAGATCAAGCATGTCGACCTCGACGAGAGCATGATCCGCGCCATCGCCCGCCAGGCCGAGGCGGAGCGCGAGCGTCGCGCCAAGGTGATCCATGCCGAGGGCGAGCTGCAGGCCTCCAGGAAGCTGGTCGAGGCGGCCAACGTCATGGCCGAGAACTCCGCTGCGCTGCAGCTGCGCTACCTGCAGACCATGAGCGATATGAGCAACAAGAACGCCTCCACCATCGTCTTCCCGCTACCCATGGACATCATGGAGGCCTTCAAGCACATGAAGGCTTCCCCCGCCGCCCAGGCGCGCACCGGCGGTGCCGCGCCAGACGACGCTTCCTGAGACCCTGCCGGCGCCCCCGCGATGAGCCGCGGGGCGCGCCGATACGCCCCGCTGCTCGGATGCACCCCCGCCCCATCTCTGCTAGACTCCCGCGCTCTCATCGGGTGCCGTCAGCCAGGTTTGCTGCACGCCGCCCCGTTGATGCAGAGCAAGGGAGTCGGCAGACCGTGATGACACCCCCGGCAGGGCCGGCCACGCCGCCCTAGCGCCTCTCTCCCCTCTATCGGCGCTGCCCGTCGTCATCGACGCGGGCCGCGCGCGGCGCCACGCCGATGCCCGTGCGCCTCTTCTTGCGACACTCGTCCTGCTCCGCCCACGGCGCATCGCCGCCCGAGGGGCGGGAGAGGACTATTGCACCCGACACGCCGACTGCCATACGGCCCTTCCACCACCCCTGACTGGATCGCAGCATGTACGAGACACTGAAACTGAGTTGGTTCTCCAACCTCAAGGGCGACACCCTGGCGGGGATCGTCGTGGCCCTGGCCCTGATTCCCGAGGCCATCGCCTTCTCCATCATCGCCGGCGTCGATCCCAAGGTGGGGCTCTACGCCTCCTTCTCGATGGCGGTGATCATCGCCTTCGCCGGCGGCCGGGCGGGCATGATCTCGGCGGCCACCGGCGCCATGGCGCTGCTGATGGTCACCCTGGTCAAGGAGCACGGCCTGCAGTACCTGCTGGCCGCCACCCTGCTCACCGGGGTCTTCCAGATCGTCGCCGGCTACCTGCGCCTCGCCGATCTGATGCGCTTCGTCTCGCGCTCGGTGGTCACCGGCTTCGTCAACGCCCTGGCGATCCTGATCTTCATGGCTCAGCTGCCCGAGCTCACCGGAGTGACCTGGCACGTCTACGCCATGACCGCGGCGGGCCTGGCGATCATCTACGGCTTCCCCTACGTGCCGATGGTGGGCAAGCTGCTGCCTTCGCCGCTGGTCTGCATCCTGGTGCTGACCGCGGTCTACCTGCTCACCGGCATGGAGATCCGAAGCGTCGGCGACATGGGCGAGCTGCCCGACACCCTGCCGGTGTTCCTGTGGCCCGAGGTGCCGCTCACCCTCGAGACGCTGATGATCATCCTGCCCTACTCGGTGATGCTCACCGTGGTGGGCCTGCTGGAATCGATGATGACCGCCACCATCGTCGACGACCTGACCGACACGCCCAGCGACAAGAACCGCGAGTGCAAGGGCCAGGGCCTGGCCAACCTCGGCACCGGTCTGATCGGCGGCATGGCGGGCTGCGCGATGATTGGTCAGTCGGTGATCAACATCAAGTCCGGTGGCCGGACGCGCCTCTCCACCTTGATCGCCGGCGTGGTGCTGCTGCTGATGGTGGTCTTCCTGGCCGACTGGGTGTCGCAGATTCCCATGGCCGCCCTGGTGGCGGTGATGATCATGGTCTCCATCGGCACCTTCAGCTGGAGCTCCATCAAGGACCTCAAGAAGCACCCGATGAGCACCAACATGGTGATGCTCGCCACCGTGGCGGTCACTGTCGGCACCCACAACCTGGCCATCGGCGTCTTCGTCGGCGTGCTGCTCGCCGCCATGAACTTCGCCAACAAGGTCGGCAACATCCTCTATGTGGGCGCCGAGACCCCCGAGGAGGGACACCGGGTCTACCAGGTGGTGGGCCAGGTGTTCTTCGCCTCCTCCGAGCGCTTCGGCGGCGCCTTCGACTTCAAGGAGACCGTGGAGAAGGTCACCATCGACCTGTCCCGCGCCCACTTCTGGGACATCACCGCCGTCCAGACCCTGGACCGGGTGGTGATCAAGTTCCGCCGCGAGGGCACCGAGGTCGAGCTGATCGGCCTCAACGAGGCGAGCGCCACCATCGTCGACCGCTATGCGGTGCATGACGACCCGGAAGCCGTCGAGAAGCTGATGGGCGGCCATTGACCCGCCGGGCGGATGATGTAGAACGTGGAAGAGACGACAACACACGCCAGTTTCAGGACAAGACGATGACAGAACAGGTGATGGCCGCCATCGACGGCTCGCAGTTTTCCGCAGGGGTGTGCGACTACGCGGCCTGGGCCAGCCTGGCGCTCGGCGCGCCGCTGACCTTCCTGCACGTGGTCGACAACCACCCGCAGACCGCCGAGGCCGACCTGTCCGGCAACCTCGGGCTTGGCGCCCGGGAGCACCTGCTCGAGGAGCTTTCGCACCTGGACGAGCAGCGCGCCAAGGTGGCCCAGGAGCAGGGCCGGCTGATGCTGAAGGCGGCCAAGGAGCGGGCCATCGAGGACGGCGTGAGCGATCCCGCCACCCGCCAACGCAACGGCACCCTGGTGGAGACCCTGGCCGAGCTCGAGGCCGACATGCGTCTGCTGGTGATCGGCAAGCGTGGCGAGGGGGCCCACCAGGCGAGCGACCACCTCGGCTCCAACCTGGAGCGGGTGGTGCGCACCCTGCACCGGCCGATCCTGATGGCGCCGGAGACCTTCACGCGCCCCGAGCGCGTGATGATCGCCTTCGACGGCAGCAAGACCACCCGCAAGGGCGTCGAGATGCTGGCCAAGAGCCCGCTGTTCAACGGCATCCCCTGCCACGTGGTGATCGTCGGCGCCGAGACCGGTGACAACCGCTCCCAGCTCGAGTGGGCGCTCTCGACCCTGCGCGAGGCCGGCCATGAGGCCGAGGGGGCGATCCGTGCCGGCGAGGTCGAGGAGACCCTGCGCGGCTACCAGCAGGAGCACGGCATCGACCTGCTGGTGATGGGCGCCTACGGCCACTCGCGTATCCGCCACCTGCTGGTCGGCAGCACCACCACCACCATGCTGCGTCGTACCAGCCTGCCGGTGCTGCTGCTGCGCTGATCGCAAGCCCCCGTGCCCGACGGCGCGTGCCTCAGATCTCGAAAGCAATGCGCCGTCACCGATGACGCCGGCCCCAGAGCCGGCGTCGTCGTGTCAGGGCGCTACATCTCGTCAGATCCTCAGGTCTCGTCGGGCCCTTAGATCTCGTTGGTCCCCGGCCCCTGGGCCTCGGGGCTCGCCAGCACGCCCTGTGCCAGGGCCCAGCCGATGACCAGGAAGGCCAGCATGCCGATCAGCACCAGGCTGAAGGAGGCGCCCAGGTCGAGCGCCACGCCCAGCAGCGCCGGGGCGATGCCGGTGGAGAAGACCATGGCGGCGCTCAGGGTGGCGCGCACCGTGCCCAGGTGCTCGGCACCCCACAGGCGCACCAGCAGGCTGGTGGCGATGGACTCCTGGGCGCCCATGGCAAGCCCGCCGCCGACCATCAGCGCCCAGATGCCGAGGTGGCCGCCGAGGGTGATGGCCACCACCAGGGCCAGGGCGAAGGGCAGCAGGTAGAGCCGGGCCAGGCGCACCGGCCCCAGGCGATCGACCCAGCGTCCGCCGAGCAGGGCGCCGGGCAGCTTGGCGAGTCCCATGCCGGTCAGGGCCAGGGCATAGACGGTGAGCGAGCTGCCCAGGTCCTCGGTCATGCGCGCCTGATAGATGAAGAGCCCGGTCATGGTCACCGGCAGGATCATCAGCAGCGGCAGCAGCTGCCAGAAGCGCGCCTCTCGGAAGGGGCGTGGCCCGCCGCGGCGCTCTCCGCGCACCGGACGCGTGCCGGGCGCCGCCGGCCAGGGGCCGCGCAGCAGCAGCGGCACCCACAGCAGCGCCAGGACCAGCGCGAACAGCCACCACAGCTGCCGCCAGCCCAGCCACACCAGCAGCGCCGCCATCAGCGGCGGCAGCAGCGTCTCGCCCAGCATGATGCCCATGCCGGTGAGGCCCAGGGCGCGGCCGCGCAGGCTCTCGAACTCGCGGCCGGCCAGGGTGTTGCCCAGATGGGTCATCATGCCCTGGCCGCACAGGCGCACCTGGCCCAGCCCCAGCACCCCCAGGAGCCACCAGGGCGAGAGGGTGAGCAGCGCGACCCCGGTGAGCAGGGCGCCGAGCACCGCCAGGGCGAAGCGCCGCGGCGCCACCCAGTCGATCAGCGGGCCGAAGCGCAGCATGGCGAAGCCGGCCGCCAGGGTGACCAGGGCATAGGCGGTGCCGAACTGGCCGGCGCTGAGTCCCAGCCGGGCCGAGATCGGCGCCTGGAAGAGCCCGATGAAGAAGCTCTGACCCAGGCTCGAGGAGAACATCGCCAGAAAGGCGATGCTCAGCAGCCCGCGATGATCCCGCAGCAGGATGCGATAGCCCATGATGACCTCCTGGGTGGCATGGCGTGGGTGGCAGGAGTGAGATGGCGCACCCGAGGTGGCGTAACGGGCACGACGGGAGTGCGATGGCTCGGCCGCAGTGGCAAGATGGGGCCGTCGCGGCCGCGACACCCGAAGCGCCCTAGGGTAGCAGCTGAGCGCTCAGGGTGGCGGGCGTGAGCGACGCGACCCAGCACTATCGCTGAGGTGCGCTGGGGGCAAGCCGACGAGGAGGTCCTACGCCAGGGGTGAGAAGCATCGCTTCGAACGGGCTGGCCAAGGATGGCCAGCACCGGCCCTGCAAGCGGAGCGGGACGCGAGAGCGACGCAGGGCGTCGGTAGCGCCCAAGGAAGGGGTCACAGCGCCTCCGGAGGGCCGGCTCCGCTCAAAGGCTTGCCCCCAGATCAGCCCTGAGCGATGGGAGCTATCTGCGATAGCCCTACGACGCGACCCCGTGCCCTGGAGTGGAGGCGGCGATGAATCACCCGGAACTGGACATGGCGGCCCTGGTGGCGCGGCTCGAGGCGCTGCGCGCCGAGCTGCATGCGCAGAGCGAGGCCGGCCGCGGTGCCCGCGAGACCGTGATGCTGGACCAGACCTCGGTGGGGCGGCTGTCGCGCATGGATGCCCTGCAGGGGCAGGCCATGGCCAAGGCCGAGGAGCAGCGTCGCCAGCTGGCCCAGCAGCGCATCACCGGCGCCCTGGCGCGCATCGACCGGGGCGAGTACGGCGAATGCATCGCCTGCGGTGACTGGATCGACGCCCGGCGCCTGGAGCGCGACCCCCTGGTGCTGAAATGCATCGACTGTGCCGAGTGACGCCACCGCGGCGTGCCTCGGCGACACTATGACTCGACGACACATGACCCGACGGAGAGAAACACGATGAGCATCGAACGACACGACACCAAGGCGCGCATGAGCCGTGCGGTGATCCACAACGGCGTGGCCTGGCTGTGTGGCCAGGTGGCCGGTCCCGAGGCGCGCCATGGCGACATCACCGAGCAGACCCAGAGCATGCTGGAACGCGTCGATGCGCTGCTCACCGAGATCGGCTCCGACCGCGAGCACCTGCTCTCGGCGACGATCTACCTCAAGGACGGCAACGACGTGGCCGCCATGAACGCCGTCTGGGACGACTGGGTGCCCACCGGCCATGCGCCGGCCCGCACCTGCGTCTGCGCGCCCCTGCCCGCCGACGAGCTGAAGGTGGAGATCACCGTCACCGCGCTGGTGCCGAGCAACTAAGGTGGCGAGCCGGGACGCCGCGGCCCATTCGCGTCGCGTCCCGGTCGCCTAGCGCTGGCAGGGGTCGTCGATGACGGCGGCCTCGCGCGGGCGCAGCCGCCGCGAGAGGGCATCCACGGCGATGTTGAGCAGCGCGGTGACCATCAGCAGGAAGAAGGCGACGTCGAACAGCAGGTACTCGAAGTTGGCGTCGATGTAGTAGCCCAGCGTGGCCACCCCCAGCATGCCCAGGATCGCCGTCTCGCGGAGTATCACCTCGGCGCGGTAGTAGAGCAGCGCCAGCATCCCCGGGTAGACCCGCGGCAGCAGCTCGTAGGCGAAGCGCCCGACGCCGCTGGCGTCCGGCATGCCCGGGGTGATCGCATCGGCGTGGCGCGCCACCAGAAAGGCGATCAGCGCGCCGTTGTGCAGCGACAGCGCCAGCCAGGCGGGCAGCAGCGACGGCCCCAGCAGCAGCAGGAACAGGAAGGCCAGCATCAGCTCGGGGGTCGAGCGCAGGAACAGCAGCAGCCCGCGCCCGGCCAGCCGAGTGGCGGGATTGCCGAAGTGGCGGCAGGCCAGCGGCCAGAGCGCCAGGGCCACCAGCAGCGCCCCGACGCTGCCCAGCAGGCCAAGCAGCAGGGTGTTGCCGATGGCCGGCGCCAGGTCGGGCACTCGCGCCAGCCAGTCGATGAGTCCCCCCCAGTCCCTCGTGAGCAGCGCCGGCGGCCAGATGTCCTGGCTGACGAAGCGCCACAGCAGGCTGCCGCTCACCTCCGGCCAGGGCGCCAGCAGGAAGAGCCCGCCGATCGCTAGCAGCGGGATCAGCCGGCGGTGTCCCCACCAGGGCAGGCTCGCGATCAGCAGGTAGAAGAGCCACAGCAGCGCCCCGGCCTCGTGATAGCGCCCCTCGCGAAAGGCGGTCTCCAGCTGGAAGCCCAGCGTCGGCAGGCCGACAAAGCCCAGCAGCACGCTGGCGCGCAGGGCGCATTCGAAGCGGTAGCGGGTGTAGGCGGCGAGCCGCGTCCAGGCCAGCGGCAGCTCAGCATAGACGAAGCGCGACAGCCGCGAGACGCCGGGCGGCAGGGCGTCTCGCGGCGCGCCGGGGATCTGCTCGAGGATCTCCGCAAAGACCTTGGCGAAGATGCCGGCATAGGGGATGGCCAGGGCCATCAGCGCGGTGGCGGCGGAGAGGCCGAACACCTGCAGGAAGAGCAGCGCCCAGAAGAGCTCATGGATCGCCCGCACGAAGGCGCAGCCGGCGCGCACCAGCCGCGACCGGGCGAACAGCAGCGCCAGCGGAAAGCCCAGCAGCAGCCCGCCGAGCGTGCCCCAGAGGGCCACCGCCACGGTCAGGCCCAGGGCCTCGAGGGGCGATTCCACCGTGCCCCAGGCGGGCCAGGCGAGCCCGCGGGCCATCTGCGCGAGTTCGCCCCAGGGATCACGCGTCACCACCGCGAGATCGGCGAAGGGCACCAGCACCACCGCCAGGGCCACCAGCGTCAGGGTGTGGCGGGCCAGCCGCAGCCCGGTGCTCTGGCCGCTCAGCCAGCGGGGGCGGGTGTCGCGTCGCGCAAGCTCGGTGCCGGTCACGCGTCGCCTCCGGCCTCGCCCTCGGCGGAGTCGCCGCCGGCATCCGGGTAGAGGGCGTCCAGGTCGGCCAGGCGCAGCGTGCTCGCCGGGGCGTCGATCACCAGCCGGCCGTCGCGCAGCCCCCAGACCCGGTCGAAGTGGGTGAGCGCCAGCTCACGCTGATGCAGGGCGATCACCGAGGTGGCGTGGCGCGCGTCGATCAGCTCGAGCAGGCGCAGGGCCTGGTGGGGGTCGACGCTGGCCACCGGTTCGTCGCCGAGGAACAGGGCGCGCTGCTGGTAGAGCGCCCGGGCGATGGCCACCCGCTGGCGCTGGCCGCCGGAGAGCTGACCGACGGGCCGGTGCATCAGCCCCGCCAGGCCCAGGGCGTCGCAGAGCTCGGCGACCTGGTGCCAGGGCCCGGCCAGCGGGCGCACCAGGTTCCACAGGTTGGCCAGCGCCGAGTGCTCGGCGAGCCGCCCCATGTAGACGTTGTGGTAGACCGCGAGCCCCGGCACCAGGCCGTGCTGCTGGGGACACCAGGCGGCCGACTCACCCAGCCGGTGTCGCAGCTCGTGAAGCAGGGTCGACTTGCCGGCACCGCTCTGGCCGAGCAGGGCCACGCGCTCGCCGTGGCACAGGCCGAGGCGCAGGCCCGGCAGCACCACCTGGTCGCCGTGACCCAGGTCGACGCCCTCCAGGGCGAGCAGCGACGCGCCCATCAGCGCAGCAGGCCGAGCTCTTCGGCGACGTCTTCGATGGGCGCGTAAAGGGCGTTATCGGCGGGAATGAAGCCCTCCCGCGGGAAGCTCGCCAGGAGCTCCGGGTCGTCCATCTCGAGCAGGGCCGCGCGCACCCGATCGGTGAAGCCCTCGCCGAACCGTGCATCGACGTCGCCGCGCACCGTCCAGTTGTAGTCCGGGTAGGGGGGCGTTTCCCAGATCACCTCGACCTTGTCGGTGTCGACCCGGCCGTCGGCGACCGCGGCGTCCCAGACGCTGAAGTTGACCGCGCCCAGCTCCCAGGTGCCGGCTTCCACCAGGGCGATAGTGCGCGAATGGTCCCCGGAGAAGCCGACCCGTGAGAACAGCTCGTCGGGGGCGGCGTCGAAGCGCTGGCGCAGGAAGTGCTCGGGCATCAGGCGACCGGAGGTGGAGGTGCGCGAGCCGAAGGTCAGGCTCTTATCGCGGATCGCCTCGGGGAGCGTCTCGGCGCGCTCCAGGCCGGTGGAGCGGTGGGCGATGAGGTAGCTCTTGAACTCGGCATCCTCGGTGCCCTGGGCCAGGGCCACGGAGCCCGGCACCAGGCGGCGCGCCTGCACCCCGGAGAGGCCGCCGAACCAGGCCAGCTGGACCTGATCGTTGCGAAAGGCGCTGACCGAGGCACCGTAGGACTTCACCGGCACGTACTCCACCTCGACGTCGAGGCGCGTCTCGAGGTAGTCCGCGACCGCCGAGAAGCGCTCGACCAGCCGCGACTGGTTCTCGTCGGGAATGGCGGTGAAGCGGAAGGTGTCGGCGGCGGCGCCCTGTGCGAACAGGCAGAGGGCGACGGCGGATGTGGCAAGCCAGCGCATGGCGGTCTCCGGAGTGGTCGATGGGCCCGCCATTGTTGTGCCTCCCCGCCAGCCTGGCAAGTTCGGCGGGGCATCCGCCCAGGTCTATCGCAGTTAGCGTTGTCGCTCGGGCTGATCCGTTGACAGGTCCCGGGGTGCCGGACCATCGAGGAGGCGCTGTGGACCCGTCCCTGGGCGCTACTTTTGCCCTGCGGCGCTCTCGCATCCCGCTCCGCTTGCAGGTCCGGTGCTGGCCATCCTTGGCCAGCCCGTTCGGAGGAATCCTCCTCACCCCTGGCAAAAGACCTCCTCTTCGACCTGTCCCCGGCGCTCCTCGCCATATCCAACTGCCATTGTCCTGGGATATCGGTCCGAGTCGTGGGGCCCGGGGCATCAGGCCCGGGTCTCTAGACAGGGTTTCCGCCAGGGTTGTCAGGCTGATGGGGAGACGAGGGTCTCAGGCCGTGTCGTCGCGCCCGTCGACGGGGTAGCGGGTCGGCTTCAGGCTGTCCTTGATCTTCTTCAGGTGCGGCAGGAAGTCCTCGCCCCGGCGCAGGGTCATGCCGGTGGCCAGCACATCGATCAGCGTCAGCTGGATCATCCGCGAGGTCATCGGCATGTAGTAGTCGGTATCCTCGGGGGTCGAGACCTCCAGGGTCTCGGTGCACTCGGCGGCCAGCGGCGAGCCGGGGGCGGTGATGCCGAGCACCACGGCGCCGTTCTCCCGGGCCAGCCGGGCGATATCGACCAGGTCCCGGGTGCGCCCGGTCCAGGAGAGCATCACCACCACATCGCCGGTGTGGCAGGCGGCGGCGACCATGCGCTGCATCAGCACGTCGATATAGGCGCTGACCGGGAGGTTGAAGCGGAAGAACTTGTGCTGGGCGTCCTGGGCCACGGCGCCCGAGGCGCCCAGGCCGAAGAAGTGCAGCTGCCGCGCCTGGATCAGGTAGTCGACGACGCGCTCGATGCGCTCCGGGGCGACCTCGCGGCGGGCCAGGTCCAGGGCGGCGATGGTCGCGCCGAAGATCTTGCCGGTGTACTCGGCCGCGGCGTCGTCCGGTTCCACCGCCTGGCTGACGTAGGGCGTGCCGCCTGCCAGGCTCTGGGCCAACTTGATCTTGAAGTCGGGATAGCCCTTGGCGTCGAAGCTGCGGCAGAAGCGGTTGACCGTGGGCTCGCTGACCGAGGCGAGCTGGGCCAGGGTGGCGATGCTCATGCTGGTGGCCGAGGCCGGGTCGGTCAGGATGACGTCGGCCACCTTGCGTTCGGATCGGTTGAGCTCGTCGAGCTGGCGGCGGATGCGGTCGAGCAGATCGTGTCGGACCATGAGCAGTGCAGTCTCCGGCGAGGCGCCCTCGGCGGCGCGGATGAAACATGGGTGATGTGGTGATTTAACTACATTATGCTGGCTATGCTGAGAGAAGCGCAAAGGTGGCGGGAAGACCGCTCACGTGGCTATCAATCAAGATGTAAGTTTACATAAAATCTTTGCTGCTATTGCCTTTCATGCGCTATTTTTTAAGTAAGTTAACCAGATGGGGCGGACATGACACCACGCAATCGGCCCGCCGAGACCGGCAGCTCGGCCATCGATCTGGCGCTGTTCGGTGCCCTCGGGGACCTGGCCCAGCGCAAGCTCTTGCCGGCGCTCTACCACCTCGATCGCGAGGGGCTCCTCGACGAGAATACCCGGCTGCTGGGCCTGGCGCGCCATGACCTCGACCGGGAGGGCTTCCGGCAACGGGTCGAGGCGTCCCTCGAGGACCACGTCAAGGCCGCCGAGCTGGACCGGGAGGTGCTCACGCGCTTCCTCCAGCGCCTGGACTTCCTGTCACTCGAGTTCCTCGAGTCGGAGGGCTACGGCGCCGTGCGCGAGTGGCGCGAGCCGGGACGGGAGCGCCCGCTGGTCGTCTATCTCTCCGTGGGCGCGAAGATATACGGCGACATCTGTCGTCATCTCAAGGCCAGCGGCAGCCTCGATGAGCAGAGCCGCGTGGTGGTCGAGAAGCCCATCGGCTTCGATCTCGACTCCTCCGCCGAGATCAACGACGCCATCGGCGACGTCTTCCCCGAATCGCGGGTCTACCGCATCGATCATTATCTTGGCAAGGAAACGGTGCAGAACCTGATCGCGCTGCGCTTCGCCAATCCGCTGTTCGGCACCCAGTGGAACCAGAACCATATCTCCCACGTGGAGATCACCGTGGCCGAGAAGGTCGGCATCGAGGGGCGCTGGGGCTACTTCGACGAGGCCGGCCAGCTGCGCGACATGGTGCAGAACCACCTGCTGCAGCTGGTCTGCCTCATCGCCATGGACCCGCCGGCCAACCTCGACGCCGACGCCATCCGCGACGAGAAGGTCAAGGTGTTGAAGGCGCTCACGCCCTTCAGCGACGACATGCTGGGCCGCGACGTGGTGCGCGGCCAGTACATGGCCGGCACCCACGATGGCCAGGCCGTGCCGGGCTACCTCGAGGAGGAAGGCGCCAACGCCGACAGCCATACCGAGACCTTCGTGGCGATCAAGACCGGCGTGGCCAACTGGCGCTGGGCCGGGGTGCCCTTCTATCTGCGTACCGGCAAGCGCATGCCGGAGAAGCTCTCCCAGATCATCATCCACTTCCGCCAGCAGCCGCACTACATCTTCGACCCCGACCAGCGCGGGCTCGCCGCCAACAAGCTGGTGATCCGCCTGCAGCCGGAGGAGGGCATCGCCCTGGAGGTGCTGACCAAGGACAGCGGCCTGGACAAGGGCATGCGTTTGCGCCGTGGCCCGCTGCACCTGGACTTCGGCAGCGCCTTCCCCAAGACGCGGATCCCGGATGCCTACGAGCGCCTGCTGCTGGAGGTGATGAAGGGGCAGCAGTACCTCTTCGTGCGACGCGACGAGGTCGAGCACGCCTGGCAGTGGTGCGATAGTCTGGTGGCCGCCTGGGCCGATCGCGACGAGCCGCCGCGGCGCTATCCCGCCGGCTCCTGGGGGCCGGTGGCCTCCATCGCGATGATCACCCAGGACGGCCGAAGCTGGTACGAGGACTACTGACACCACCGGCAAAAAAGGACCGGCACGACAAGACCGGCACAAGGAGCCCCGAAATGACCGATACGACCCCGTCCCCCCGCGAGCAGCTGGCGACACAGCTGGCCGAGGCCGTGGCCGAGGCCCTGCGCCAGGACCTCGAGCGCCAGGCGCGGGCGCTGCTGATCGTGTCGGGAGGCTCGACGCCGCTGCCCTTCTTCCGGGCCCTGGCCGCCAGGGACCTGCCCTGGGCGCGCATCGAGGTGACGCTCGCCGACGAGCGCTGGGTGGATGATGCGGCCCCCGACAGCAACGCCCGCCTGGTGCGCGAGCACCTGTTGCATGGGCCGGCCGCCGAGGCGACCTTCGTGCCCCTGACCACCGATCACGAGACGCCAGAGCAGGGCGTCGACGAGGTCGCCACGCGACTCGAGGGCCTGGCCTGGCCGGCCAGCGTCGCGGTGCTGGGCATGGGCGGCGACGGCCATACCGCCTCGCTGTTGCCCGACAGCCGCGAGCTCGACCTGGCGCTGACCACCGCCGCACCCGCGGTGGCGGTGCGCTCGCCGAGCCAGCCCCAGCCGCGCCTGACGCTGAGTGCCGAGCGGCTGCATCGCGCCCGGCGCCACTTCCTGCATATCACCGGAGAGGAGAAGCGCGACGTGTTGGCTCGGGCGCTGTGTGGCGACGACGCCCGCGAGCTGCCCATCCGCGCCTTCCTGGCCTGCCCGGTGGCCATCTACTGGGCGCCCTGAGCCCCGTTTCTGCCTGATTTTCTGGAGCCATGACATGACGATCGACAAACAGCTGCCCTCTACCCGCACCACCGAGCTCGACAGCATCTGCCTCAAGGCCGAGGTGATCCCGGTGCTGATGATCCGGCGCGTGGAGGATGCCGTGCCGCTGGCCAGGGCCCTGGTCGAGGGCGGGCTCTCGGTGCTCGAGATCACCCTGCGCACCGACTGCGCCCTGGAGGCAATCAAACGCATCAAGGCGGCGCTGCCCCAGGCCAGCATCGGCGCGGGGACCGTGCTGACCCCGGCCCAGTATCGCCAGGCCGAGCAGGTCGGCGTCGACTTCGTGGTCACCCCCGGCACCACCGAGGCGCTCTATCGCTACGGCGTCGGCAGCGCGGTGCCGATGCTGCCGGGGATCGCCACCGTCTCCGAGCTGATGGTCGGCTGGCAGTATGGCTACCGGCGCTTCAAGTTCTTCCCGGCCGAGGCCAGCGGTGGGACCAAGGCGCTCAAGGCCTTCGCCGGCCCGATCGCCGAGGCGCGCTTCTGCCCCACCGGGGGCATCGGCATCAACAACGCCGAGGAGTACCTGGCGCTGAAGAACGTGATGTGTGTGGGTGGCAGCTGGCTCACGCCCGAGTCGCTGGTCGAGGCCGAGGACTGGGACGCCATCCGCGCCCTGGCCCGCGAGGCGGCCGAGCGCTTCCACCACTGAGGCCGTCCTGCTCCGCCGGGGGGGGGATCCCCGTGCTCTTACGACGACGCCCCGACTCCACGCCCCGGCCACCGGCCGGGGCTTTTGTTTGGCCAGCGATGCCGGCCCGGGGGTAGGGTGAACCACGACCGTGATCAGCGCCCCATGCGCTCCAGGTCGTCGCGATCCGGCAGGGCGGCGAAGGCCCCGGAGCGCGTCACGGCATGGGCGCCGCAGCGGCTGGCGAAGGCCACCGCGCGGCGCAGCAGGGTTGCGTCCCGGTGCCAGGCGCCGTCGCTGGGCACCCCGGCGGCGAGTTCGGCCAGCAGGCCGCCGGTGAAGGCGTCGCCGCCGGCCGTGGTGTCCACGGCCTGCACCTCCGGCGGCGTGGCCCGCTCGTCCAGCTCGACCGTCCTGAGCCAGATATCGCCCGGCCCGTCGGTGATCACCGCGGCCTTCACCCCGGCGGCGAAGCGCTCGGCCAGCCAGCCGTCCCGCGGGTGGTCGGCGCGCAGGTCGTCGAGCTCCTCGGTCGAGAGCCGGATCAGGTCGGCGGCATCGAGCAGGCGGGTGACCAGGCTGATGTCGGCCGTGCCGCCGGCCCAGAGGTCGTGGCGCAGGTTGGCGTCCACGCTGATCAGGCAGCCGGCGCGGCGCGCCATCTCCACCATGGCGAGCGTGGTGTCGGCGATCTCGGGCTCGGTCAGGCTGTTGCTGCCGACGTGCAGGATGGCCGGCTCGGCGAAGACCCCGGCCGGCAGGTGCTCCAGCCGGTAGAGCAGGTCGGCCGCCGGCGGGCGATAGAACTCGAAGAAGCGCTCGCCCGCGGCGTCGCGATGGACGAAGGCGAGCGCCGTGCGCGCCTCATTGGTGCGCACCACGCCCGAGGTGTCGACGCCGTGGGCGGCCAGCTCCCCGGCGACGAGATCGCCGAAATGATCCTCGCCGAGCATGCCGAGAAAGCGGCTGGGCACGCCCAGGCGCGCGCAGGCCACGGCGACGTTGGCCGGGGCGCCGCCGGCATAGGGGGTGAAGACTTCGGGGGTGAAGACGTCCGCGGCGTCTGCCGTGTCGCCGGCGGGCTTGCCGAGGCGGCTGGAGAGCAGGTCGACGAGGGCTTCACCGAAGGTGATGACGGGCAGCATGGTCGAGGCTCCTCACGTTGGATGGGGCGGCGCTCAGGCGTCGTCCGCCCGGGACAGGGTGGTGCCCAGCAGGTGCTGGGCGCCGGGCACCAGCCACACCGGGTCGAGGCGCGTATTGGCCGACTCGACGCACAGGAAGTGGCGGGCGGCCTCGGCCGCGGTATCGGCGGGCGGGGTGTCGCCGGGGTGCCAGATCACCGCCGAGTCGCTGCTCTGGCGGGCGATGCGCAGCCGGCGGCTGCCGTCGTCGAGGACGAGTTCGGCATTGCTGCGGTAGATGCGATCCAGGCCGCCGCGCACGCCGAGCTCGCCCTGCTGATCACGTTCGGCGAAGTCGGCCAGCTTGTCCAGGTAGTGGGCGCCGGCCAGGCCTTCCACGCGGCAGGCGAAGGCATCCTCGACCGCCAGGTAGCTGTGCAGGGCGCCGGTGATCTTCACCGGGGTCTCGCCGACGTGCTCGGTGATCAGCTCCACGTGCAGGCGCCGGGCGTTGGCCTGGATCACTGCGCGGGGCACCAGCTGGCCGTGCAGCCGCTCGAGCGGGGAGAGGTGCAGCTCCACGCCCTCCTCGTGCTCGTCCACGGCATCGAGGCGCCAGTCGGCCTTGCGCGCCGGGCCGTGCATGGGGCCGGAGCGGTCCGGTGACTCGTCGGCGGTGTTCTCGTCGGCGAACCAGGGCCAGCAGAGCGGGATGCCGCCGCGGATCGCGCCGGGCAGCTCCTGGGGCGTCGGGGTGACCCACAGCCAGCCACCGGGCACCAAGGCGTCCTCGCCGTCGGCCGCTTCGCCAGCGCCTCGCGCGGCCTCGGGCGCGTTAGTAAGCGAGCCCTCAGCGGTCGCGTCTTCGGGCGACTTCGGTAAAAAGTGGAGCACCTGGGCGCCCTGCAGCGACACCGCCAGCTGCCCCCAGGCCTCATTGGCCAGCCAGACCTCACGGCCGGCCCAGTCGGCACGGCGTTGACCGCGGGTCTCCTCGACCAGCGCGGCAAGCGATTCGGGAATCATGTGACCTCCTTGATGGTCATTCGACCTCTGGATTGTGCAGGGCCTCGGCGGCGCCCAGCAGGCCCGTCCAGGGGTCGGTCACCACCTGGACGGGGATCCGGCCGGCGTAGGCGGCCATGCGCCCCTTGGCGGCGAAGGCCTCGAGGAAGCGGCTCCGGGGCAGCCACGCGAGCAGGCGGGGCAGGATGCCGCCGCACAGGGTGACGCCCCCGCGGGCCCCCAGGGTCAGTGCGGCATCGCCGCTGACGTCGCCGAGGATCTTCAGAAAACGCAGCAGGGTATCACGGGCCTCGTCGTCGCCGCTGCCGCCCGCCGCGGTGACCTCGGCGGGCGACTGGCAGCGCGGGGCGATGCCCGCCAGGGCGCAGTGGGCGAGATAGAGTTCCAGAAGCCCCGGCCCGGAGAGCAGGCGCTCCACCGAGACGCGGCCGTAGCGCTGGCGGAAGTGGTCCAGCAGCGCCCGCTCGCGGTCATCGGTGGGGGCGAAGGCCGCGTGGCCGCCCTCGGTGGGCAGCGGGATCCAGCGCCGGCGCCCGTCGAGCCGGCATCCGGGCAGGAGCCCTGCCATGCCGAGGCCGGTGCCGGGGCCGATCACCAGCTGGGCGGCGTCGGGTGCGGCCTCGCCGACCTGGAGGGTGAGGCGTTGCGCCTTGGCCACGTGGGGCACGCCCAGCGCCTGGGCGATGAAGTCGTTGATGACCTTGAACCGCTGCAGGCTGAGGGCCTGCTGGACCTCGGCCCGGGTGAAATTCCAGGGGGCGTTGGTCAGGGTGATTCGTTCGCCGTCGACCGGGCCGGCGACGGCCAGGCAGGCCTCATGCGGGGGGGTGTCGCCGACGGCGCCGACCCGCGCCAGGTAGTCGCGGATCGCCTCGACCGGGCCGGGATAGTCGGCACAGGGCAGGCTCTGGATCTCGCGGGGAGCCACGGCGCCCGGCGTCACCAGCGCGAAGCGGGCGTGGGTGCCGCCGATATCACCGATCAGGGCCGGTCGTGTCATGGCGTCGCCTCGAGTATGCATTTGGGGCTGATCCAGCCTTAGGCATCATGCCATGCCTGCCATGGACGCCGGGGGCAAGGCGAAGCGAGGGTCCTTTGCCATGGATGGCAAAGGTAGCGCCCAAGGATGGGTTCACAGCGCCCTCGTGATGGTCCGGCACCCCGGGGCTTGTCGCCGGAAAGCCCTCAAACTTGGGAGTTCACAGCTCCCTCAGGCGTCCTCGTCGTGGATCTGGCCGGCCTGGTGGGCCAGGTCGTCGGCCTCGAAGCCGCCGAACACCGAGGCGCCCTGCTCGCCGCGCATCGCCAGGTGGCGAAAGCCGGCGAACAGCTCGCGACCGAGCCCCACATGATGGGAAGCCAGCTCGCCGACGCGCCGCTCGCGCGCGGCCCACGCCTGAGCGTCGAGCTTGACCTCGAGGCGGCCGCTGTCGGCGTCCAGGCGCACGACGTCGCCGTCTCTGAGCTTCGCCAGCGGGCCGCCGTCCAGCGCCTCGGGGCTCATGTGGATGGCCGCCGGCACCTTGCCGGAGGCGCCCGACATGCGTCCGTCGGTGACGAGAGCCACCCGGTAGCCGCGATCCTGCAACACGCCGAGGTAGGGGGTCAGCTTGTGCAGCTCCGGCATGCCGTTGGCCTTGGGGCCCTGGAAGCGCACCACGGCGATCACGTCGCGATCGAGCTCGCCGGCCTCGAAGGCCGCCTTCAGGTCGTTCTGATCCTCGAAGAGCCGGACCGGGGCCTCGACCAGGCGGTGCTCGGGCGCCACCGCCGAGACCTTGATCACCCCGCGCCCCAGATTGCCGTCGAGCACGGTGAGCCCGCCGGTGGGGGCGAAGGGATCATCGACGCCGCGCAGCACCTCGGTATCGAGGCTCTCGACGGGGCCCTCGCGCCAGGCGAGCCGGCCCTCCTCGAGGAAGGGTTCCCGGGTGTAGGCGGTGAGGTCGGTGCCGAACACCGTGGGGAGATCGGCATGGATCAGGCCGGCGCCGATCAGCTCGCGGAACAGGTAGCTCATGCCGCCGGCGGCCTGGAAGTGGTTGATGTCCGCCTGGCCGTTGGGATAGACCCGCATCAGGCTCGGCGTCACCGCGGAGAGCTCGGTGAAGTCGTCCCAGGTCAGGGTGATACCCGCCGCGGCGGCCATGGCGATCAGATGAAGGGTGTGGTTGGTGGAGCCGCCGGATGCCAGCAGGCCCACCACGGCGTTGACGATGGCGCGCTCGTCGATCTGTCGGTAGAAGGGGCGATAGGTGCCGCCGGGCTCGGTGTTGCGGATCGCCTGCTCGGTGGCGAAGCGAGTCAGCACCTCGCGCATCTCTGTGCCCGGGTTGACGAAGGAAGTGCCGGGCAGGTGGAGCCCCATCATCTCCATCATCAGCTGGTTGGAGTTGGCGGTGCCGTAGAAGGTGCAGGTGCCGGGGCTGTGGTAGGAGGCGGATTCGGCCTCCAGCAGGTCCTCGCGGCTCGCCTTGCCCTCGGCGAAGAGCTGGCGGATGCGCGCCTTCTCCTTGTTGGGCAGGCCGCTCGGCATGGGACCGGCGGGCACGAACATGGCCGGCAGGTGACCGAAGCGCGCCGCGGCGATGAACAGCCCCGGCACGATCTTGTCGCACACGCCGAGATACAGCGCGGCGTCGAACATGTTGTGGGAGAGCCCCACGGCGGTGGCCATGGCGATCACGTCCCGGGAGAACAGCGACAGCTCCATGCCCGGCTGGCCCTGGGTAACGCCGTCGCACATGGCGGGCACGCCGCCGGCGAACTGGGCGGTCCCGCCCATGGCGCGCGCCGCGGCCTTGATGGTCTCGGGGAAGGTCTCGAGCGGCTGGTGGGCCGAGAGCATGTCGTTGTAGGCCGAGATGATGCCCAGGTTGGCCGCGTTCATCAGCTTCAGGGCATCCTTGTCCTCGGCGCCGCAGGCGGCGAAGCCGTGGGCCAGGTTGCCGCAGGAGAGCTCGCCGCGATGCACGCCGCGGCGATGCTGGTCGGCCATGCGCGCCTCGTAGAGCGCCCGGCGCTCGGCGGAGCGTTCGCGGATGCGGCGGGTAACGTCGGCGACGGTGGCGTTGAGGGCGGGGGTTGCGCTGGCCATGGTACACCTCGGCTGTATTGATTTTGGTAAGTTTACCAATGATGGCGGCGATATACTGCCCAGCCTGGCCCCTGTGCCGGCAATATTGTGGTTTTCCTACCTCATAGCCCCAGCAGCCTGAGCAGCCAGCGCCGATGGGGCGGGTTCAGCAGCCCGATGGCGCTATGCCGCGACTGGATGAAGACGCTGCGCTGGTGGCTGAAGCGCAGGAAGCCGGCCTCGCCGTGGTAGGCGCCCATGCCGCTCTCGCCCACGCCGCCGAAGGGCAGGCCTGGCACGGCGCTATGCCACAGGGTGTCGTTGAAGACCACGCCGCCGGAGTGGGTCTCCTCCATCAGTCGTCGGCGCCGCGCCGGATCGTCGGTGAAGGCGTAGAGCGCCAGTGGACGCGGGCCCTCGGCGACCCGGGCCAGGGCGGCATCGAAGTCGCGCAGGCCGATCACCGGCAGCCAGGGGCCGAAGATCTCCTCGCGCATGATCGAAAGGCTCGCGGTGGGGTCGATCACCAGGGTCGGCGGCAGCTTCACGCCGTGGGTGAACTCCAGGCGCTCGCCGAACTCCATCACCCGGCAGCCGTGGTCGCGGGCCTCGGTGAGCATGCCCTCGAGCCGGGCGCGCGCCGCGTCGCCGGGCACCGCCGAATAGTCGTCGCTCGCCGTGCCCTTGGGATAGAACGCCGTGATCGCCTCGCCCAGCGCCTCGATGAAGGCCGGCAGTCGCGCGGCATCGATCAGCACGTGGTCCGGGGCGATGCAGGTCTGGCCGGCGTTGAGCCACTTGCCGAAGGCGATGCGCCGGGCGGCGTGGGTCAGGTCGGCGTCATCGGCAACGATGGCCGGCGTCTTGCCGCCGAGCTCCAGGGTGACCGGCGTCAGGTGGTCGGCGGCGACGCTCGCCACCTGCCGCCCGATCGAGGCGGGGCCGGTGAAGAGCAGGTGGTCGAAGGGCAGGGCGGAGAAGGCGCGACCGACCTCGGCGTCGCCCTCGACCACTGTCAGCTCCTCGGGGTCGAAGTAGCGCGCCGCCAGTCGTGCCATCAGCGCACCGGTGGTGGGGGCGTGCTCGCTGGGCTTGATCATCACCCGGTTGCCGGCGGCCAGGGCGTCCACCGCCGGCAGCAGCGCCAGCTGCCAGGGATAGTTGGCCGGGGCGATGATGCCCACCACGCCCAGCGGCTGGCGGTGCACGCGCGCTCGGGCGGGCGTCAGGCGCCAGGGCACGGCCGTCCTGTCGGGCTTCATCCAGCGCCTGAGGCGGCGGCGGGCATGGCGCACGGCCTGCAGCAGGGTGGCGATCTCCGCCAGGCGCGTCTCGGCCTCGGCGCGATGACCGAAGTCCTGGCGGATCGCGCGAACGATCTCGTCACGATGGTGGCGGGTCATGGTCGAAAGCCGCTGGAGGCGGTCACGTCGAACCGCTGCCGAGGGGTAGGGCTCGGCGGTGAAGGCGTGGCGCTGCTGTTCCAGGCGCGCCTGCGGTGCGCGGGCGTCGGCCATGCGCGTCTCCCTGTCAGTGATGGCGGTGAGTGGTGGCATCGGGGGGTGGGTCTGCGCACAATGTAGGCACAATGCCGGTGGCTTGTCAGCCGTCGGCCCCTCTTTCCCGGGAGGCCTCATGCCGGAACTGGTCCTGAGCGAATCGTCCGCCATCGAGGCGGTGCCGGCGGCGCGCTGGAACGCCCTGGTCGATGACGATCACCCCTTCCTGCGCCACGAGTTCCTGCATGCCCTGGAAGCCAGCGGCGCGGCGAGCCCTGCCACCGGTTGGGTGCCGCGCCACCTGACCCTCTGGCAGGGTGAGGCGCTGGTCGGGATCCTGCCCCATTATCACAAGCTTCACTCCTACGGGGAGTACGTCTTCGACTGGAGCTGGGCCGAGGCCTGGGAGCGCGTCGGCGGCGACTACTACCCCAAGGGGCTCTCGGCGATTCCCTTCACCCCGGCGCCGGGACCGCGCCTGGCCCTGGCGCCCCATGTCGACTCCCTGGCCGCGCGTCGGCTGCTGGCCCGGGCCTGGGAGGCAGGGGATCTCTCGAGCTGGCACCTGCTGTTTGCCGAGTCGGACGAGGTAGCGGCCTGGCGGGAGGCGCGCCCCGACCTGCTGGCCCGCCGGGGAGTGCAGTTCCAGTGGCAGGATGGCGGCTATGGCGACTTCGAGGGCTTTCTCGCCGCGCTGACCGCCAAGCGGCGCAAGACGATCCGGCGCGAGCGGCGCCTGGTGGCCGAGCAGGGCCTCACCCTGCACCGCCTGGAGGGGGAGGCCATCGACGCAGCGGCCATGGCACACTTCTTTCGCTGCTACGAGATCACCTACCTGGAGCGTGGCCGCCACGGCTATCTCGGCCTCGATTTCTTCGAGCGCCTGCGCCGCACCCTGCCCGAGTCGCTGCTGCTTATCCAGGCGCGTCTCGAGGGCCAGCCGGTGGCCGCCGCGCTCTGCCTGCAGGGCACGCGCACCCTTTACGGGCGCTACTGGGGCAGCGAGGTGGCCGCCGACTGCCTGCACTTCGAGGCCTGCTACTACCAAGGCATCGAGCACTGCCTCGCGCGGGGGCTGACTCTCTTCGATCCCGGCACCCAGGGCGAGCACAAGCTCGCCCGGGGCTTCGCGCCGCGTCGGCTCACCTCACTGCACCACATCGCCGACGCGCGTCTGCGCGACGGCGTCGCGCGCTTCTGCGCCGAGGAGCGCCGCCACGTCGAGGCCTACGTCGATGCGGCCGAGGCGGCGCTGCCGTTTCGCCGCGATTGATGCCGCGGCGTCGCGTCCATGGCCCTGCCGATGGACGATGAAACTGGCATAATGCCGCCATCGAATCCCTCGTGACGGAATCCCCTGCATGTTGAAGTGGCTGGCCATCGTGCTCACCCTGCTCATCGCCCTGCTGCAGTTCCGTCTGTGGCTCGGCGAGGGCGGCATCCGCGAGCTTCGCGAGGTGCGCCAGCGCGTCGACGTCCTGGAGGCCGAGAATAAGCCGCTGCGTGATCGCAATGCGCGGCTCGCCGCCGAGGTCGTGGACCTCAAGACCGGGCTGGATGCCATCGAGGAGCGGGCGCGCAGCGATATCGGCATGGTGCGCACCGACGAACAGTTCTTTTGGGTGCCCGGCGTCGCGGTGGACGCCAGCGGCCTCGAGATCAACGCCGGGCTGATCGGCCTGCCGGCCCCGGGCGCGGAGGCGCGCCCATGAGTACCCGGCTGTGGCTGGTGGTGCCCGCGGCGGGGCAGGGGCGCCGGATGGGCGCCGACCGCCCCAAGCAGTATCTGCCGCTGGCCGGCCGCCCGGTGCTGGCCTGCACCCTGGAGCGGCTGCACGCAGCGCTGCCCGCGGCGCGGCTCTGCCTCTGCCTGGATCCGGAGGACCCGTATTTCGACCCCGCCTGGGTGCCCTTCGCCGACTGGCGGCGAGCCCCCGGCGGCGCCGAGCGGGTCGACTCGGTGATCGCCGCCCTGGCGGCCATCGCCCCGGACGCCGCGGACGACGACCTGGTGCTGGTCCACGACGTGGCCCGGCCCTGCGTCACCGTCGACGACCTGTCGCGGCTGGTCACCGCCCTGGCCGATGATCCCGTGGGCGGGCTTCTGGCCGCGCCGGTCGCCGATACCATGAAGCGCGACGACGGCGCCGGGCGGGTGGCCACCACCGAGTCCCGCGAGGGGCTCTGGCACGCCCTCACCCCCCAGGGCTTTCGCTTCGGCCTGCTGCGTCGCGCCCTTCATGAGGCCCTTGCGCGGGACGTTCACGTCACGGACGAGGCCTCGGCGGTGGAGGCCGTCGGGCGGTCGCCGCGGCTGGTGGCCGGGCGTCGCGACAATCTGAAGATCACTCATCCCGAGGACCTGGCCCTGGCCGAGCTGGTGCTGTCCGCCCAGCAGCAGGCCGGCCAGGCTGCCTCCTCGACACCCGAGGCGCCCCCGACGGGGGCGAACAGCGCATGATGCGAATCGGCCATGGCTTCGACGTCCACCGCTTCGGCGAGGGCGATCACCTGATGATCGGCGGCGTCGCCATCCCCTTCGACCACGGCTTCGTGGCGCACTCCGACGGCGACGTGCTGCTGCACGCGATCTGCGATGCCCTGCTCGGCGCCTGCGGCCACGGCGACATCGGTCGCCACTTCCCCGATACCGACCCGGCCTGGGCCGGGGCCGACAGCCGGGCGCTGCTCCGCCATGTCGCTGGGCTGGTCGCCGAGGCCGGCTACCGGGTCGGCAACCTGGACGCCACGGTGCTCGCCCAGGCGCCGAAGCTCGCCCCCCACGTCGCCGGCATGGCCGAGCGCATCGCCGAGGACCTCGGCGTCGCGGTCGCCGCGATCAACGTCAAGGCCACCACCACCGAGCGGCTCGGCTTCACCGGCCGCGGCGAGGGCATCGCCGCCGAGGCGGTGGTGCTGCTGATGCGCCGCGACCGGGAGGCGGTCGATGAGTGAGTCCGCCTCAACACGCCCCGAGGATGCCATCGACTGGCCGCCGGCCTGGCCGCGGGTGCTGGACGACGCCTTCGGCCCGCCGCCGGCCGGCGATTACCGCGCCGCGCCTGAGGACTTCCGGGTCGAGGAGCTCCTCGACTTCGCCCCCGAGGGCGAGGGTGAGCACCTCTGGCTCTACATCGAGAAGCGCGACCTGACCACCGCCATGGTGGCGCGCGAGCTGGCGAGGCTCTGCGAGGTCTCACCCAGGGTGGTCGGCTATGCCGGCATGAAGGATCGCGTGGCCGTGACGCGCCAGTGGCTCTCGGTGCAGCTGCCGGGCCGTGAGGCCCCCGAGGGGCTTGTCGAGCAGCTTGCCGAGCGCGGCATCCGGGTGCTCGAGCAGGCCCGCCATCCTCGCAAGCTCAAGCGCGGCGTGCACCGCGCCAATCGCTTTGCGCTGCGCCTCACCGGGGCGGCGATGACGGATGCCGGGTTCGCGGCGCGTTGGGAGCGGCTGTGCCGCGAGGGGGTCGCCAACTACTTTGGGCCTCAGCGCTTCGGCACTCATGGCCGCAACCTGCAGCGCGCCCGCGCCGTGCTGGCGCGCGGCTGGCGCAAGCGCGACGACCGCGACGGCATGCTGCTCTCGGCGGCGCGCAGCTTCCTGTTCAACGAGCTGCTCGCCGCGCGCATCCGCGACGGCAGCTGGGCGACGCCGCTGCCGGGCGAGGTGGTGATGCTCGACGGCAGCGCCAGCCAGTTCGGCGTTGCGCCGGACGATCCCGAGGCGCTCGCCGAGCTTAGTGAGCGCGCCGCGCGGCTCGACCTGCATCCTGCCGGCGCCCTGTGGGGCGTCGGCGACTCCCGCGCCGCCGGCGAGGCGGGCGCCCACGAGGCCGCCGTGGTCGCGCGCTACCCGGGCCTCTGTGGCGGGCTCGAGCGGGCCGGCGTGCGCCTGGCCCGTCGGGCCCTGCGGCTGCGCCTCGGCGATGCGGAACTGACCCGCGGCGACGACGCCCTGTGGCTCTCGTTCAGCCTGCCCCGCGGCGCCTTCGCCACGGCCGTGCTGCGCGAGCTGATCGCCCATCCCACCCTCGACCCCGCGTCCCCCGACAGGAGTTCCTGATGCGCCGACTGCTGCTTTCCAATGACGACGGCGTCCACGCCCCGGGGCTTCGCGCCCTCTACGACGCCCTGCTGGCCCATGCCAAGCTGCGGGTGGTGGCGCCCGATCGCGACAAGAGCGGGGCGAGCAACTCGCTCACCCTGAGCCGGCCGCTGGCGCTGTCGTCGCTCGACAACGGCTTCTACAGCGTCGATGGCACCCCGGCGGACTGCGTCTACCTGGGCGTCAACGGCGTCTGGGACGAGCGCCCCGACCTCGTGATCTCGGGCATCAATCACGGTGGCAACCTGGGTGACGACGTGCTCTACTCCGGCACCGTGGCGGCCGCCATGGAGGGGCGCAACCTGGGCACGGCGGCCATCGCCATGTCGCTGGTCGGCCGGCACCATTTCGAGACCGCCGGGCGGGTGGCGGCGAGCCTGGTGGGCGCGGCCGACCGGCTCTCGCTGCCGCCGCGCAGCTTGCTCAACGTCAACGTGCCGGACCTGCCCTGGGACGAGCTGCGTGGCTTTCGGGTCACCCGCATGGGCTATCGCGGCCCGGCGGCGCGCCCCCTGGAGGTGCGCGATCCCCGCGGCCGGCTGCGCTACTGGATCGCCGCCGCGGGCGAGAACGCCGACGACGGCCCGGACACCGACTTTGCCGCCGTCGAGGCGGGCTATGTTTCCATCACGCCGCTGCAGACCGATCTGACCCGGCATGCAGCGCGCGACGACGTGCAGGATTGGCTGGATGCCCTCATCTGAACTGCTGCGCGGTGTCGGCATGACATCGCAGCGAACCCGGGACCGCATGGTGCGCCGCCTGGCCGATCAGGGCGTGCACGACCATCGGGTGCTGGAGGTCATGGCGCGCGAGCCGCGCCATCTGTTCCTCGACGAGGCCCTGTCGCATCGCGCCTACGAGGACACCTCGCTGCCCATCGGCCACGGCCAGACCCTCTCCCAGCCCTGGATGGTGGCGCGGATGACGGAGCTGGTGATCCAGGAGGCGCCGTCCCGGGTGCTGGAGGTCGGCACCGGTTCCGGCTACCAGACCCTGGTGCTGTCGCGGCTGGTCAAGGAACTCTGGTCGGTGGAACGGATCAATGCCCTGCACCGGCGCGCCGCCGAGCGGCTGCGTCTGCTCGAGGCGACCAACGCCCGGCTGCGCCTGGCCGATGGCGGCCACGGCTGGTCGGAGAAGGCGCCCTTCGACGTCATCCTGCTGACCGCCTGCGCCAGCGAGCTGCCCGGACCACTGCTCGCCCAGCTCGGCGAGGAGGGAGTGCTGATCACGCCGCTGGCCCAGCCGGACGGCCAGCAGTGGCTGACTCGCGTGCGCCGGCGCGGAGACGGCTTCGCCAGCGAACGGCTGGAGCCGGTGCGCTTCGTGCCCCTGCTGGAAGGCGTCATCCGGTGAACAGGGCGTCATTCGTTGAAAGGAGTCGGCTGTGAAGCGTCATTTCGGTATCTTTTTCAGGGGCGCCGGCATGGGGGCCGCCGATGCCGTCCCCGGCGTCTCCGGCGGCACCATCGCCTTCGTCACCGGCATCTACGAAGAGCTGATCCATACCATCAAGCAGTTCGGGCCCGGCGCCTTCGTGGCGTGGCGGCAGGGGGGGCTCGCGCGTCTGGCGGTGCACCTCAACCTGGCCTTCCTGCTGCCGCTGCTGGCCGGCATCCTGCTGAGCCTGTTCAGCGTGGCGCACCTGGTCGTCTGGCTGATCGACGACTACCCCCTGCTGCTCAACGGCTTCTTCTTCGGCCTGGTGGCCGCCTCCGCCCTGGTGGTCAGCCGCCATCCGGACGACTGGCGCTGGTGGCACCTGCTGCCGCTGGCCGTCGGCCTGCTGCTGGCCCACGGCCTGCCGTCGCTGATGCCGCTGGTCGCCCAGCTCGGCCACCCCGACCTGGTGCTGGTGGTGGGCGGTGCCATCGCCATCAGCGCGCTGCTGCTGCCCGGCGTGTCGGGCAGCTTCCTGCTGCTGACCATGGGGCTCTACGGCACGGTGATGGAGGGCATCCGCGGCTTCGATCTGGGGCTGATGGCGCTGTTTGGCGTGGGCTGTCTGATCGGCCTGTTCGGCTTCTCGCGGCTGCTCTCCTGGCTGCTGCGCCATCACCATACCGCCACCCTGCAGCTGCTGGTCGGCTTCATCATCGGCTCGCTGCCGGTACTCTGGCCGTGGCGCGAGCTGGTACGCTACCAGCTGGGTGCCGAGGGCCAGATGATTCCCCTCGACTATCGCTATCTGACCCCGGCCGACTTCGCCGAGCTGACCGGCGACCCCGCCCGACTGCTGGCGGTGGTCGCGCTGATGCTGGCCGGTGCCGCCCTGGTGCTGCTGCTCGGCTGGGCCAACCGCTCCACCGGCGCCGAGGCCGCGCGCCCGGCAGACCGCCGCGCGGCGGCCGCCGGACCCCGACAAGGTGCTGACAAGGAGGAAGGCTCCGATGCATAAGGTATTTCTGATTTCCGGACTGGCGCTGGCGCTGGCCGGCTGTGCCGCCCAGCAGGGCGAGAACGGGCCGGTCCAGGTCCGCGACCTCTCGGCCGCCCGGGCCGACTCGCGCCCCGCGCAGTACACCGTCGAGGCGGGGGACACGCTCTACGGCATCGCCTGGCGCCATGACATGGACTACCGCGACCTGGCGCGCCTCAACCGCATCGGTCCGCCCTATCGCATCGAGCCCGGCCAGACGCTGGCGCTCGGCGGCGACGGGGAGGGTGCCGCGGCGTCCGGCCAGGCCACCGCGCAGGGCGCTGCCACCGGTGGCGGTGTGGTGGCCACTGGCCTCGGCGGCGAGGCGTCGGGCAGCGGCGAGGATCTGGACTGGCTGATGCCCGACGAGAGCGCCATCGAGCGCAACCGTCGCCTGTCGGCCGAGCGCTCACAGCAGGACGGCGCAAGCGACGGGCCAGCCGATGCGAGCGCTGATGACGCCTCGGGCGCCGACCAGGGGCCGGGGCCGGTTTACAGCTACGACAGCCCCGGCGCGGATGGCGAGCTGAGCGAGCGCGACCTGGCCGAGCGGCGCGAGCGGGATGCCGCGGCGCAGGAGGGTGCCGCCGAGACAGAGGCCGCCGAGACCGCTCAAGGCGCTGGACAGGGTGCCGAGCAGACCGCCCAGGCATCTTCCGAGAACGGCGGCGAGGCCCCGGCGACCGCCGATCAGGGCGCCTCGGTCGCCGGCGAGCCCGCCTCTCCGGCGAGCACCGAGCGTCGCTACACCCCGGTGGAGGAGGTCCCCTGGCAGTGGCCCGCGCCCGGCGAGGTGGTCGGTCGTTTCGGCGAGGGCAGCAGCATCACCGCCGGCATTGATATCGCTGGTCAAAAGGGGCAGTCTGTCAAGGCAGCCGGGCCGGGGATCGTGGTCTACGCGGGCAGCGGCGTCAGGGGCTACGGCAATCTGATCCTGCTCAAGCACAACGACCAGTTCCTCAGCGCTTACGCCCACAATCAATCCCTGAGCGTCGAGGAGAACGATGTGGTCGAGGCCGGCGACGTCATCGCCACCATGGGTGACAGCGATGCCGAGGATGTCAGGCTGCACTTCGAGGTGCGCAAGGACGGCCAGCCTCAGGATCCTCTGGAGTATCTGCCGACGCGCTGACCCCCGATGGTCGGCGGCGGCCCACCCGAAGCAGAAGCTTCGGGGCATTCAACAATAATAATCTCGTGCGTCGATCGTCCGGCCATGGACCCACGACGCCCGGTCGCAACCATGGGGTAGGAATCGATGAGCATGCTTGAACGGGACCTTCAGGATGTGAATCTGGCGTCCGCCGACCCGGCGGACGAAGATACCGTCGAGGCGGAGGACGAACGCGAGGAGGTCGACGAGGAGGAAGAGGAGACGCTGAGTGGCGATGAAGACGCCTTCGAGAAGGCCCTGAGTCGCGAGGACCGCCACCACCGGCAGAGCCTCGATGCTACCCAGATCTATCTCAACGAGATCGGTTTCTCGCCGCTGCTGACGCCCGAGGAGGAGGTCTTCTTCGGGCGACTGGCCCGCAAGGGCGATCCGCTGGGCCGCTCGCGGATGATCGAATCCAACCTGCGCCTGGTGGTGAAGATCGCCCGTCGCTACCTCAATCGCGGCCTCACCCTGCTCGACCTCATCGAGGAGGGCAACCTCGGCCTGATCCGCGCCGTCGAGAAGTTCGACCCCGAGCGCGGCTTTCGCTTCTCGACCTACGCGACCTGGTGGATCCGCCAGACCATCGAGCGGGCGCTGATGAACCAGACCCGCACCATCCGGCTGCCGATCCACGTGGTCAAGGAGCTCAACATCTACCTGCGGGCGGCCCGCGAGCTGACCCAGAAGCTCGATCACGAGGCCACCGCCGAGGAGGTCGCCGAGCATCTCGACAAGCCGGTGGAGACCGTCAAGAAGATGATGGGCCTCAACGAGCGCGTTTCCTCCGTCGACTATCCGATGGGCAGCGAGAGCGACAAGCCGCTGATCGAGACCCTGGCCGACGACAACGACCAAGGCCCCGAGTCGACCCTGGTCGACGGCGACGTTCGCCAGCACGTCGACGAGTGGCTGGCCGAGCTCACCGAGAAGCAGATGGAGGTGGTGGTGCGCCGCTTCGGCCTGCGCGGCCACGAGGCTGCGACCCTCGAGCAGGTCGGCGAGGAGATCGGCCTGACCCGCGAGCGGGTGCGCCAGATCCAGGTGGAGGCCTTGAAGAAGCTGCGCCGCATGCTCGACAAGCAGGGCCTCTCGCTGGATGCCATCTTCGAGTGAGAGCGCAGGCGGCCCGCGCGACGCGGGCCGCCTCACGCCAGCGCCACGAGTCGGTTCGAGCCGTTTTGGGTAAGTCGATTCAACTACCTATAAGCCTTTTGGCGGAGTGAACCCTCTGCCATAACGCCCTATCCAGCGTCTTTTGCCATGAACTCCCCCGCCCGTTGAGGGATAATTGTGGCTTCACCTTTGGTGACCGACTCACTCGACGCGACAGGACTCCGACCATGGCCCGGCCGCTGATTGCCGACATCGACCTCGACGCCCTGCGTCACAACTACCGCCTCGCCCGTGATCGCGCTCCCGAAAGCCGCGCCGTGGCCGTGATCAAGGCCGACGCCTACGGTCACGGCGCACTGGCCTGTGCTCGCGCCCTCGAGGACCTGGCGCCGGCTTTCGCCGTGGCCTGCCTCGAGGAGGCCGAGACGCTGCGCGAGGGCGGTATCACCGCCCCCATCGTGCTGCTCGAGGGCATCTTCGAGGCCGCCGAGCTCGAGCGCGTCGAGGCGCTGGGACTGTGGATGGCGGTGCACGCCGACTGGCAGCTGGAGGCGCTGCTCGCCTATCGTCCCGCCCGCCCCATCCCGGTCTGGGTCAAGGTGGACTCGGGCATGCACCGCCTGGGCTTTCCGCCGGAGCAAGCCGAGGCGGTCTGGGCGCGCCTCGCCGCGGCGCCGCTGCACGTCTGCGACCTGCACCTGATGAGCCACTTCGCCACCGCCGATGCCCGTGAGAGCGGCTACTTCGAGCAGCAGCTCGGGCTGCTGGAGGCCCTGGCGGAGCGTCTCGGTGCCCCCACCTGCCTGGCCAACTCGCCCGCTACCCTGGCCTGGCCCGCCTCGCATGGCGCCTGGAATCGCCCGGGGGTGATGCTCTACGGCAGTGACCCGCTGGAGGCCGCCAACGCGACGAGCCTGCGCCTCGCGCCGGTGATGACCCTGCGCTCGGCGATCATCGCCGTGCGCGAGCTCGCCGCGGGAGAGCCGGTGGGCTATGGCGGCCGCTGGCGGGCGTCACGCCCCTCGCGGATCGGCGTGGTGGCCTGTGGCTACGGCGACGGCTACGACCGCCACGCGGTCGACGGTACCCCGGTGCTGGTGGAGGGAAGACGCACCGCGATCGCCGGCAAGGTCTCCATGGACATGCTGACGGTGGATCTCACCGAGATTCCCGAGGCCGATATCGGCAGCGAGGTGGTGCTCTGGGGCCGGGCGGCGAACGGCGAGGTGCTGTCGGTGGACGAGGTGGCCCGCCACTGCGACACCATCAGCTATACCCTGCTCACCGGGGTGCTGCCGAGGGTGCCCAGGCGCTATCATGGGGCGGACTGATCGCCGCACCACGGGAAGCCGCATGTCCACGGACGACACCACCAAGACCTCCTTCGCCCATCCGCGCTACTGGCCCACCTGGCTCGGCATCGGGGCCATGTACGCCGTGGCCTGGCTGCCCTGGCGGCTGAAGCTTTGGGTGGGCAAGGCCATCGGCCTGGCCGCCTGGCGCCTGGCCGGGCGCCGCCGGCACATCACCGAGACCAATATCCGGCTGTGCTTCCCGGAGCGCGATGCCGACCAGCAGGCCGCGCTCGTCCGGGAGAGCTTCATCGCCAACGGCATCGGCCTGGTCGAGACGGCCACCGGCTGGTGCCGGGATCACGAGCACCTGCGCCACCGGGTGATCTTCCGCGGGCAGGAGCACAGGGCGCGGCTGCAGGCGCAGGGCCGGGGCGCCTTGATCCTGGGGGTGCACTTCTCGACCCTCGACCTGGGGGCCGCCCTGCATGCGCTCTACTTTCGCGCCGACGCCGTGCAGCGCCCCCACGACAACCCGCTCTTCGACCGCTTCATGGCGCGCGCCCGGGCCCCGTATTTCGATGCGATCCTCGATCGTCACGACCTGCGCGGCGTGGTGCGTCGGATCAAGGCCGGCCATGCGGTCTGGTACTCGCCGGACCAGGACTTCGGCCGCGATGCCAGCGTCTTCGCGCCCTTCTTTGGCATCGAGGCGGCCACAGTGCGCATGACCGCCCGCATCGCGCGCATGACCGGAGCGCCGGTGATACCGCTGATCTTCCATCGCAATCCGGACGATCGCACCTACACCCTGGAGTACCTGCCGCCCCTCGAGGACTTCCCCAGCGGTGACGAGGTGGCCGATGCCGCCCGCGTCAACGCGGTGATCGAGGCGGCGATCCGCCGCCACCCGGAGCAGTACCTGTGGCTGCACCGGCGCTTCAAGACCCGCCCGCGCGGGGAGCCGAAGCTCTACTGAGGCGACGGTTGGCGGGGTGTCGGGCCGATAAGGGACTATACTGAATCGGCCAACGCCACCTCCGCCGACACCGGCCGACAGGCAGCGCGCCCGGAACCTCGGCCGCGGTGTAACCGGGCCACTTTTCGCACGCGATACCTCTCCCCCGACGCCAGACGATCATGGCCGTTCGCACGGTGCTTGTCCTTTTCTGCACCCCGGCTGCTGATCTGGCGCCCCTCACATGAGACGCCACGGGCTCGGGTGCTCTCTCGAGGAGTGTCTCGTCATGCCACGCTCAACCCTGATCGGTGTTTGCCTCGCGTCATCCCTGCTCGCATCCCCCGCCTGGGCCGCGCCCCAGGCCGATCGTGAGCCCGATGTCGCGTCCGCCCCCCAGGACATCACCTGCAGCGGGCCGGGATTCGACGACTCGGACGGCCTTGCGTTCCTGTCCGACCCGGCGGCCACCGCCGCTCAGCGCCGCAGCGCGATCCGGCTGCTCTTCACGACGACAGCGCACTATCGGATGAGAGACGGCCTGACCGACTACGAGTGATCCGAGCGCCGAACGACCCGAGGCGCCGGATCATGCGCTGCCTTGCGACCGGGCGAGTTGCCTGGCCACGAAGGCGGCCACCCGGGGCGTGCGGCCCGACGTGGCTCAGCCGCCCTGCCGTCCGGGCAGGGCGGCCGGCAGCCGGAGCCGGTGCAGGCCGTCGTCCAGGCGCGCCGCGACGAAGCGGCGGTCCAGCGGATGGCGCGCCGCCTGTGAGAGCGTCTCCACCACCCGATCGGCATGGGCTTGGAGGATCGCCAGATCCTCCGGCTCGGCGAACAGCGACAGGGTCTTCAGGGCCTTGAGCACGCCCAGGCCGATGCTCAGCTCCTGCCTGCCGTGCTGCAGGATGGGCTGGAAGAGTCGATAGAGCAGGCTCTCGAAGTCCTCCACCCGCCAGGTCACCCGGCAGGTGCCATCGCGATCGAAGAGCGCATCGCAGGGTTGCCACGCCAGGCGCCGGCGAAGCAGGTCGGTCAGGCGATGCAGGCAGAGCCGGGCTGTCCCGGGGTCGTTGATGCCCGGCGAGAGCGCCTTCAGGGCGACCTCCATCAGCTGTGTCATGCCGAAGACGTGATGCTCGGTGATCGCCTCGCCCTCCATGTAGACCAGGGTGTCACGCACTTCGTCGCACCAGGCGGCCGTTGGGGCTGTCGCGGCCTCCAGCGAGAGGATCGGCAGCCCTTCGACCACGTAGTCCCCGAAGCGGAAGTGCAGGTGCACCACGCCGTCGGCGCGCCGTGCCAGCTCGGCCAGCGCGGTGAGATCAGCATTCTGCAGGTAGCCGGCGCGGCGGGCGGCCACGGGATAGCGATCATGGCCCGACGCCGGGGCGACGGCGAGGATGCGCCACTCCTGGCCCTGCTGGCGGCGCTGCAGGGCATGCATGGAGGCAAGCGTAGTGCGGTGGAGGTCGGTGGCCACGGCGTCGATCTGGATCGACTGCGAGGCGTTGTGGATGAAGTAGACGAACAGCGCCAGGCAGTGGATGACCATGGCGCAGGCCAGGTAGATCGCCAGCGAGCGCCAGGTCGTCTCGCCCTCGGCGACGTCCGGCACCATCAGCAGCATCAGGATGAACAGGATGGTGCCCAGGTAGTGGCCCAGCACCCACTGGTGCGGGCGCTCCGAGACCAGTCCGAACACCAGCTTGTGGGAGAACTGCCCGCCGGCCTGGGAGAGCACCGACATCACCATGGAGAAGCTGAAGACCATCAGCGAGACCATGCCGCCGAGCAGGGCGGCGAGCAGCGCCTGGGTCTTCTCCGGCGCCTCGAGGCCGAGCAGCGTGAGCAGGGTCGGCAGCCGCTCGTCGGAGATCGGCAGCAGCAGGGCGGCGAGGCTCGCGAGGGCGTAGGTCACGGCCAGCAGGGTGGGCAGGTAGGCGATGCTCTGCCGGAAGGCCTTGAACAGGCGGATGGGCCAGGACAACGAGCGCTTCATGGGCGGCTCCTCGCGGGACGAGTCCCCTTATGGCCCGCCAGGGCGCCTGCGGCAACCCCTCCATCGCTCCCCACAATGCAAACCGCCCCCTGCCGGTGGGCGAGGGGGCGGTGAGTTCGCTTCGCGCGTCGATCAGGCGTCGATGCGCTTGTACTTCATGCGGTGCGGCGTGTCGTTGCCGACGCGCTTCTTGTGATCCGCCTCGTACTCGGTGTAGTTGCCCTCGAAGAACTCCACGTGGGACTCGCCCTCGAAGGCGAGGATGTGCGTGGCGATGCGGTCGAGGAACCAGCGGTCGTGGGAGATCACCAGGGCGCAGCCGGGGAAGGCCAGCAGCGCCTCCTCGAGGGCGCGCAGGGTCTCGATGTCCAGGTCGTTGGAGGGCTCATCGAGGAGCAGCACGTTGGCGCCCTGCTTCAGGGTCTGGGCCAGCTGCAGGCGACCGCGCTCGCCGCCGGAGAGCTCGTTCAGGCGCTTCTGCTGGTCGTTGCCCTTGAAGTTGAAGCGACCCACGTAGGCCCGCGAGGAGACCTCGTAGCCGTTGATGTTGAGGATGTCCTGGCCGTCGGAGACCGACTCCCACACCGTCTGCTTGTCATCGAGGGCGTCGCGCAGCTGCTCAACGTAGGCGATGTCGACGGTCTCGCCGATCACCACCTCGCCGCTATCGGGCTGTTCCTGGCCGGTGATCAGCTTGAACAGCGTCGACTTGCCGGCGCCGTTGCCGCCGACGATGCCGACGATGCCTCCCTTGGGGATGCTGAACGACAGGTTCTCGTAGAGCAGCTTTCCGTCGAAGGCCTTGGCCACGTCGTGGAACTCGATGACCTTGTCACCCAGGCGCGGTCCGGGCGGAATGTAGATCTCGTTGGTCTCGTTGCGCTTCTGGAAGTCGCCGGACTGCATCTCCTCGAAGCGGTTGAGGCGCGCCTTGCTCTTGGCCTGGCGGCCCTTGGCGTTGCTGCGCACCCACTCCAGCTCATGTTTGATGGCCTTGTTCTTGGAGGCCTCCTGCTTGGCCTCCTGCTCGAGGCGCTTCTCCTTGGCTTCCAGCCAGCCCGAGTAGTTGCCCTCGAAGGGGATGCCCTGGCCGCGGTCGAGCTCGAGGATCCAGCCCGCCACGTTGTCGAGGAAGTAGCGGTCGTGGGTGATGGCCACCACGGTGCCGCTGTAGTCGTGCAGGAAGCGCTCCAGCCAGGCCACCGATTCGGCGTCCAGGTGGTTGGTCGGCTCGTCGAGCAGCAGCATGTCGGGACCGGAGAGCAGCAGGCGGCACAGCGCCACGCGGCGACGCTCGCCCCCGGAGAGGTGACCCACGCGAGCCTCCCAGGCGGGCAGGCGCAGGGCCTCGGCCGCGACCTCGAGCTTGCGGTCGAGGTTGTGGGCGTCGGAGGCCTCGATGATGTTCTCCAGGCGCGCCTGCTCGGCGGCCAGGGCGTCGAAGTCGGCGTCCGGCTCGGCGTAGGCGGCGTAGACGGCGTCGAGCTGCTCCTGGGCGGCCTTGATCTCGCCCAGGGCCTCCTCCACGGTCTCGCGGACGTTCTTGTCGTCGTCGAGCTGGGGTTCCTGGGGCAGATAGCCGACGTTGATGCCCGGCATGGGGCGCGCCTCACCCTCGAACTCGGTGTCGACGCCGGCCATGATGCGCAGCAGGGTCGACTTGCCGGCGCCGTTGAGGCCCAGCACGCCGATCTTGGCGCCCGGGAAGAACGACAGCGAGATATCCTTGAGGATCTGCTTCTTGGGGGGCACGACCTTGCCCACCCGGTTCATGGTGTAGACGTATTGCGCCATGTAGAGCCACTTGGTTGGGGGATTTCGGTGGCCACGATGATAGAGCCCGGGGGCGGCAAAGGCCAGTCTCCCTGGGCCGCGGCGAGGGCTATCGACGTTAGCAGTGTCGCTCGGAGCTGATCCGTCGACAGGTCCCGGGGTGCCGGACCATCGAGGAGGCGCTGTGGACCCGTCCCTGGGCGCTACTTTTGCCCTGCGGCGCTCTCGCATCCTGCTTCGCTTGCAGGACCGGTGCTGGCCATCCATGGCCAGCCCGTTCGGAGGAATCCTCCTCACCCCTGGCAAAAGACCTTCTCTTCGACCTGCCCCCGACGCTCCTCGTCAAATGCAACTGCAATTGCCCCGGGCCGTGGCGAGGGCGTTACTCTTCCTCTTCCTCAAGGGCCCAGTCGTCCTCGATGGCGCGACGCAGGCGACGCTCCTCGATCAGCGCCTCCACGCGGCGGCGGGCCTGCAGGATCTCGGCGCGACTCGCGGGGCGCGCGTGAACGGCGTCGTCGTTGACCGCGCTCAGGTAGTCCTGGTCGTCGTCGAAGGGGGTATCGAGAAGGGGTTCATGGCTCATGCGAAGTCCTCCCATGGCCCGGGCCGAGGGCGAGAGCCGTCGGCACAGCGATCGATCGCTTCGCGTCCCCGAGATGGAACCTGAAGCGCCAGCGGCAATGCTCATTGCCTGCTGGCTATATATCGTCACGGCGGGAGGAGGGCAAGCCCCGGGCGGGATTTTTTCGCCGGCGCCTGGTGGCCCGTGGGGCGGCCCGAGGGAGCGGACCGCGGGGCGGCTCAGGAGAGGCCGTGCTCGGCCTTGAGCCGCTCGAGCTCCAGCTGAGCCTCGACGCGCTCGGTCACGTCCTTCTGCACGCCGATGTAGTAGTTGAGGTTGTCGTCCTCGTCGTGCACCGGCGTGATGGAGAGCTCGTTGTAGAAGAGCGTGCCGTCCTTCCTGTAGTTGCGCAGCACCTCGCGGCAGGGGCGTCCCTCCTGGATGGCGCGGCGAATGGCGTCGAGCCCGGGCTGGTCGCGATCCTCGTTCTGCAGGAAGCGGCAGTCCTGGTAGAGGATCTCGTCGGCGCTGTAGCCGGTGAGGCGCTCGAAGCCCTGGTTGACGTAGATCAGGATGTTCTCGTCGCCCTCCTGCTCGGCGACCACGATGCCATCCTCAGAGGCATCGACGATGCGTTCCAGCAGTTCCGGGCTGATCAGCGGGGATCGTTTCATGCAGGGGCTTCCTGTCGCGGTGCCCCGGCGCGCATCCAGGCGTCGGCAGGGGCGGGGATATTAGCAGTATCATGGCCAGCCGGCGGCCGGATTTCAACGCGCCTCTCGGCGCGACGATCACTCCACCTCGGGCAGGCGCTGCGCGCTGGCGGCGGCGGCCAGGCCCATCAGGGCCAGCACGGCCAGCAGGCCGGCGCTGCCGAGCCACTGGGCCAGCAGGCCGACGAGGCCACCCACGGCCAGCATCAGCACGCCGGTGAGCGTATTGGAGAGTGCCACATAGAGGGCCCGATTGTCGGCCCCGGCCATGTCGACGACATAGGTCTTGCGCCCCAGCCGCACGCCAGAGTGGACGATCACCAGCAGCGCATAGACCAGCGCATAGGGCCAGACGGTCTCGCTCCAGGCCCCGGGCAGCCAGGCGAAGGCCGCGCCGAGCAGGCAGCCGGCGGCGGTGCCGAGGCCGCCGTCGCGCATCACGCGTCGGCTCGAGGCGTCGGCGCGCTTGCCCCACACCGGGCTTGCCAGCATGCCAGCCAGCCCCGAGACCACGATCAGGATGCCCAGGCCACCGAGTTCGGCGCCGCTCTGCTGCTGGCCCAGCAGCGCCACGTAGGGCAGCGCCAGGGCGCTGGCCAGCAGCAGGGCGCGGGCGACATTGAAGTGCAGGAAGTCGCGATCGTCGCGCAGCAGGTGCAGGCCCGTCTTGACGCTGTCCCAGGCGTTCTCGCCGCCCTCCACGGTGCCCGGCACTTCCTCGATGCGCGCCGCGCAGAACGCATTGACGGCCCAGCCCAGCGCCGCGACGCCGAGCAGGGCGGCCAGCGCCAGCTCGCCGGGGCGGTCGCCGAGCAGGATCAGCACGCCGCCGGCGGCCAGAGTGACGCCCCCCGCCACGCTGCCGCTCCAGCCCATCAGGGTGCCGCGACGCTGCTTGGCGATGGTCTTGCCCAGCACGTCCTTGGTGGCGATCGACGAGATCCCCCGGGCCAGCGACAGTACCACCAGCGCCGCCAGCACCAGCGCCCCGCCGACGCTGCCCTGGCCGAACAGGGCCAGCAGCGCCAGCAGGCCGGCGGCGATCGCCTGGAGCACCCCGCCGAGCACCCAGGCCCACTTGCGTTCGGGCTGCAAGCGAATGAAGCCCGCGATGAATACCTGCGGGAGCAGCGCCCCGGCCTCGCGGATCGGTACCAGCAGGCCGACCATCCATAGCGGCGCGCCGATCATCCCCAGCAGCCAGGGCAGCACCAGCCGGGCGCTGGCGAGCTCATCGGCCAGCTTGTTGCCCAGCGAGGCGGCGAGGTGCAGGAAGAAGTTGCGCGGCTGCTCCCGGCAGGCCTCGTCGGGGATGTCCCGGCACATCCGGCTGTCCTCGTCGCCGGTGAGCCTCTCGTAGAGGCGGGTCTGGCTGATCTCGGGGGCCGCCATGCTCGCTCCTTTCGCCGTCGGTAATATACGACATTGTTGCGGCATCGCCGGCGCTTGTCACTCCGGCTAGCCGCGCACGCCGGCGGGACTCGCGGCCAGTTGCGCCTCGCGGCGCTCGCCGCGCGCCTGGGTGATCGGCGCCAGCAGCAGGGCGCCGACCAGGAACAGCCCCAGATAGCCGATCAGCGGATAGAAGAACGCCACCAGTTCGGTGAAGCCGACGAAGCTCGCCACGAAGCCCACCGCCAGCGTCGCCAGGCCGAAGCGCCGGGCGGCCGGGGTGCGCAGCGCCACGAAGCGGGCGATGAAGGCGTAGAACATGCTGGTGGCGGTGCTGAAGATCATGCCGAAGAGGATGAAGGACATCACCGTCGACAGCCACGGCGAGATGCCATCGATGATCGAGAGCATCGGCATGGCGTAGCCCGCGACCGCCTCGACCTGGGAGAACAGCGCCAGGTGGCTGGCCAGGATCAGTACCCCGATGCCCGCGCCGCCGAGCAGTCCGCCCCAGCTGGCGATGCGCTCATCCTCTTCGGCACCGCCCATCACCAGTGCCATGGCGGCGCCCACGGCGACATTGAACGACACGTAGTTGACCGCCGAGACCAGCCAGTGGGGCAGCGAGGAGGGCAGCGCCTCGGCCACCGGCGCCAGCTCGTCGAAGCCGCGCTCCATGGTGAACAGGCTATAGCCGCAGGCTGCCACCAGCGCCAGCACCAGCAAGGGGGTGATGCTGCCGATCATCGCCACCACCCGCTCGACGTCGAGCATGACCGTGAGGGCCACCAGCACCGTCATCAGCAGGCCACCCACGGCGGGGGGCAGGCCGAACTGCTGGTCGAGGATCGAGCCGGCACCGGCGAGCATCACCACGCCCACGCCGAACAGCGTGAAGATGATCACGTAGTCCACGATGCGCCCGATGTGGCGACCGCTGATCCGGTAGATCACGTCCCGATGGGAGCCGGTGCGGTGACGGCTGCCCAGCCGGGTCAGCATCATCCCCAGGTAGGCGAACAGCGCCGTGGCGACCGCCGCGGCGGCCGTTCCCCAATGGCCAAAGCTGGTGAAGTACTGCAGTACCTCCTGGCCCGAGGCGAAGCCCGCCCCCACGATGACGCCGATGAAAGCACTGGCCATCTTGAGTATTTTCCACATGATTCGCCGGATTCCTTGCTGAAGTAAGTCGATGGGTTGGTTTTTTCTTATAGGAAACGAGGTTTATTTTAAGACACGAGGTTTCGCCGAGTATCTTCGCCAAAGGTGGTAGATGCCGCGGTCGGTGCAGGGCCCGGCTGCCGACCCGGGTCGGCAGCCGCTCGGCGGACAGGCGAGGAAGGGCGGGGCCCCCGGGGGGAGGCGGCGCAGACAGTGCCGCACGGTTGGCTTAGGATGGGGTGTCCACACTCAGCGTTGCGACAGGGAAGGATCGTGTCACGTATCAGAATTCACTACTGTACTCAGTGCCAGTGGCTGCTGCGCAGCGCCTGGTACGCCCAGGAGCTGCTGTCGACCTTCGGTGAGGAGCTGGCCGGCGTCGAGCTGGTGCCTTCTCACGGCGGCTACTTCGAGATCTTCCTCGACGAGGACTCTCTCTGGGAGCGCAAGCGCGACGGCGGCTTCCCCGACGTCAAGGCGCTCAAGCAGGCGGTCCGTGATCGCCTTGATCCGGGTCGCGATCTCGGACACATCGACCGATGAGTCTGTCGATCATGGCTCAAGACCGCCAGGCGATGCTCTTCGGCCTGGGCGCGGTGGCGCTCTGGTCCACCGTGGCCACCGCCTTCAAGGTCGCGCTCGCCTACATGTCGCCGCTGGAGCTGATGTGGCTCGCCTCGCTGGTCTCCTGGGCGCTGATGGGCGTGCTGGTGGCACGCCAGGGGTTGATGCGCCAGGCGCTCCGGCGCGGCTGGCGCACCGCGGCCTGGGCGGGGCTGATGAACCCGGTGGCCTACTACCTGGTGCTGTTCGCCGCCTACGACCGCCTGCCGGGTCAGGAGGCGATGGCGCTCAACTACACCTGGGCGCTGGCCATGGCCTTCCTGGCCGTGCCGCTGCTGGGTCAGCGCCTCACCCGCATGGACGTGATCGCCGGCCTGATCGCTTACGCGGGCGTATGGGTCATCGCCACCCGCGGGGCGGTCTTCGATGTGGCCTTCGCCGATCCGCTGGGGGTCGGCCTGGCGCTCGCCTCGACGCTGTTCTGGGCGCTCTACTGGCTGCTCAACGCCCGCGATCGCCGCCCGGCGCTGGTCGGCCAGTGGCAGAACTTCAGCGTCGGGGTGCCGGTGCTGACGCTTCTGCTGCTGCTCGGGCCGGGCTTCGAGTGGCACGGCTGGGCGGGGCTCGGCGCCGGCGTCTATGTGGGGCTGTTCGAGATGGGCATTGCCTTCGTGCTCTGGCAGCTGGCGGTGCACAAGGTGTCGCGGACGGCGAAGGTCTCGAACCTGATCTTCCTGTCGCCGCCGGTCTCGCTGCTGCTGCTCTATCTGGTGGTCGGCGAGCCGATCTTGCCCTCCACCCTGGTGGGCCTGGTGCTGATCCTGGGCGGCCTGGGGCTGCAGCAGTGGCAGAAGAGTCCCGCGGCCGCGACTCAGTCCTGAGCAAGCGCGGCCAGTGCCACGCCGCTCTCTTCGAGCAGCGGCGCGAGCGCGGGCCAGACGTTCTCCAGGATGCGGGGCTGGGCGGCAGCGGTGGGGTGGATGCCGTCGTCCTGCATCAGCTCCTCGTCGAGGGCCACGCCCTCAAGCAGGAAGGGCACCAGCGGCAGGTCGTGCCGATCGGCGAGCCGCGTGAAGACCCCGGTGAAGGCGTCGCGGTAGGCCCGCCCGTAGTTGGGCGGGATGTCGATGCCGAGCAGCAGCACCTCGGCGTCCGCCGCCTGGCTGGCCTCGATCATATCTGCCAGGTTGGCGCGCATCTGCCCCGGCGGCAGGCCGCGCAGGCCGTCATTGCCGCCGAGCTCGAGGACAACGATCTCGGGGCGATGCTGTCCGAGAAGGTCGGGAAGCCGGGCGGCGGCGCCGCTCGAGGTCTCGCCGCTGATGCTGGCGTTGACGACGTGCGCCTTTCCGTCCAGGCGGGCCTGCAGCAGACTGACCCAGCCGGCCCGCTGCTCGATGCCGTAGGCCGCGCTCAGGCTGTCGCCCATCACCAGCACCACCGGGCGCGATGCCGCCAGCGCCGTGGCACCTGCCAGCATCAGCACCAGCGCCAGCCATAGTGCGGAGAGTGTCAGCGCCGCCTGCCGGCCCAACGCATTCACAGGGAAGCCCTTCGCCATGTCCATCTCCTCTCGCCCGGGTATCGATCCGATTCTACACGCCGACGCGCTCTCCAAGCAGGTCGAGAGCGGCGAGCGGCGACTGACCATTCTGAGTGGTCTCTGCCTCTCGGTGTTCCCCGGCGAGAGCGTGGCGATCCTCGGCCAGAGCGGCGCCGGCAAGTCGACCCTGCTCGGGCTGCTGGCGGGGCTGGATACGCCGAGCGGCGGGGAGCTTGAGCTGTTCGGCCAGTCGCTGCGTGCCCTCGACGAGGATGGTCGGGCCTCGCTGCGCGCCGGGCGGGTGGGCTTCGTGTTCCAGAACTTCCAGCTGCTGCCCACCCTGACGGCGCTGGAGAACGTGCTGCTGCCGCTGGAACTCTCGCCGAGCCCCGGCGCCGAGGCGCGGGCCCGGGAGTGGCTCGAGCGCGTCGGCCTCGGTGAGCGCCTGGATCATCTGCCCAAGCAGCTCTCCGGCGGCGAGCAGCAGCGCGTGGCCCTGGCCCGGGCCTTCGTCACCGGGGCCGACCTGGTGTTCGCCGACGAGCCCACCGGCAACCTGGACCCGGTTACCGGCGAGCGCATCATCGAGGCGCTCTTCTCCCTCAATCGCGAGGCCGGCACCACCCTGGTGCTGGTGACCCATGACCACGCCCTGGCGCGGCGCTGCGATCGCTGCCTGCGCCTGGAGGGCGGCCGGCTGGTCGAGATGGCCCCCGAGGAGGTAATGGCATGAGTCGCACCGCTTGGCCGACCCTGCTGCGCCTCTCGGCGCGCGGCCTGATCCGCGACCTGCGCGCCTCCGACGTACGCGCCCTGGCGCTGGCGCTGGCGCTGGCCGTGGCGGCCTCCACCATGATCGGCTTCTTCCTCGATCGCCTCGACCGCGGCCTGACCCGTCAGGCCGGCCAGCTCTCCGGCGGCGACGTGGTGCTGGAGCAGGGGCGTCCCTTCGGCGCCGAGATCCGCGAGGCCCTCGAGGCGGCCGGCCTGACGCTCTCCGACCAGATCGACATGGTCTCCATGGTCAGCCGCGGCGACGCCTTCCAGCCGGCCAGCCTCAAGGTCGTCGATAGCGTCTATCCCCACTACGGCACGGCCCAGGTGGATCGCGGCGACGGCGTCGAGGCGCTGCCCCGCGGCCCGGCGCCGGGCGAGGCCTGGGTGGCGCCGCGCCTGGCGCTGTTGATGGAGCTCGAGGTGGGCGATCGGGTCCGCCTGGGGCAGACCGAGCTTGCGGTCGGCGGGATCATCGAGCGCGAGCCCGACCAGTCGGCCGGCTTCGGCAGCTTCAATCCGCGGCTGATGATGCATGTCGACGACCTGGACGCCACCGGCCTCGTCCAGGAGGGCTCTCGAGTGGAGTTCGAGCTGCTGGCCGCCGGCAGCGCCGAGGCGGTGGCGCGGGTCGAGCCGCTGCTCGAGCGGCTGCGCCGCGAGGGCGTGGAGGTGCGTGACGTGCGTCGCGACCGTCCTTCGCTCGGCAATGCCCTGGCGCGGGCCGAGAAGTACCTGGGCCTGGCGGGGCTCGCCGCCGTGCTGCTGGCCGGGGTGGCCGTGGCCATGTCGACCCGCCGCTACGTCGATCGCCACCTGGATACCGCGGCGCTCTTGCGCTGCTTCGGTGCCACCCAGCGCGAACTGCTGCGGCTCTTCGTGCTGCAGCTGGCGTGGCTGGCGCTGGCGGCCTCGGCGCTGGGCGCCCTGCTGGGCTTGGCCGGTCAGGCGCTGCTGGTGCGGCTGCTCGCGACCTTCCTGCCGTTCAGCCTGCCCGCCCCGGGGATGCTGCCGCTGTGGCTCGGGGTCTTCACCGCCCTGGCGGTGCTGGCCGGCTTCGCCGGACCCACCCTCTTGCGCCTGAAGCGGGTCAGTGCCCTCAAGGTGCTGCGCCGCGAGCTCGACCCGCTCCCGCCCTCGGCCTGGCTGGTGGTGGGCGTGGCGGCGCTGGTCTTCGGCGGCCTGCTGTGGCTCTACTCCGGCGATCCGGGGCTCGCGGCCGGCCTGCTGCTCGGCGGCCTGGTGATGCTGGCGGTGCTCTGGGGGCTCGGCGGGATGCTCTTGGCCCTGGTGCTGCGCGCCACCGCGCGCCTGCCCCGGGAGGGCGGCAAGGCGGAGGGGCTGATCACGGCCGTGCGCCTGGGCGGCCAGCAGCTGGCGCGGCGACGCCGGGCGAGCCTCGGCCAGCTGCTGGCCTTCTCGGTGACCTTCTTCGCCGTGGCGATGATCGCCCTGGTGCGCGGCGACCTGCTCAGCACCTGGCAGGCCCAGCTGCCGGAGGATACGCCTAACCACTTCGCCATCAACATCCAGCCCCAGGAGAGGAACGCCTTCGAGGCGGCCCTGGCCGGCGCCGCGGACGCGCGCAGCGCCCTTTACCCCATGGTCCGTGGGCGCATCAGCGCCATCGACGGCGAGGTCCCCCAGGAGGCCGTGCCGGCCGAATCGCGCGGCGACAACGCCCTGCGCCGCGAGCTCAACCTGACCTGGCGCGAGACCCTGCCCGAGGGCAACCGGGTGGTGGCCGGGCAGTGGTTCGCCGACGGCGAGCCGGCGGGATGGCTCGACGAGATGGCCGCCGAACCGCGCCCGGCGGCGGAGGATTCGGCGGCCGACGGCTCGGCGGTGCCGATCTCGGTGGAGGACGGCCTGGCCGCGCGTCTCGGCCTCGCCCTCGGCGATCAGGTGACCTTCACCATCGGCAGCGACGAAGTGGTCGGCGAGGTGACGAGCCTGCGCAGCCTCGACTGGGAGAGCTTCCGGCCCAACTTCTACGTGATCTTCCCGCCCGGGGTGCTGGAGCGTTTCGGTCACAGCTTCATCACCGCCTTCCACCTCGGCGACGACGATCGCGACCTGCTGCGCGAGCTGGTGCGCGCGTTCCCGGGGGTCACCCTGCTCGACGTGGAGGCCATCCTCGGCCAGGTGCGCGAGGTGCTGACCCAGGTCACCCGGGCGGTGGAGCTGGTGCTCGGCTTCGTGCTGCTGGCGGGTATCAGCGTGCTCTATGCCTCGCTGACGGCGAGCCTGCCGGTGCGGGCCCACGAGAGCGGCCTGCTGCGGGTGTTCGGCGCCGGCAATCGTCTGCTCTCGCGGATGCAGGCGGCCGAGTTCGCCGTGCTCGGCTTCGCCAGCGGCCTGATGGGCGCCCTGCTGGCGGAGCTCGCCGCCGCCGGGATCTATCTCGCCTGGTTCGACCTGGCGCCGCGCTTCCACTGGGGGCTGTGGCTGACCCTGCCGCTGGCGGGGGCCGTGCTGATCGGCGTCATCGGCCACCTGCTCTCCCGGGGCCTGCGTCGCCAGGCCCCGGCGGCGAGCCTCGGCCTGCTCGGCGAGGCCTGAGGTGACGATGACGACTCACACCCTGCGCGCCCGCCTGCTCGAGGCGCAGCTAGACCTCGCCGACCGCCGCGAGCGGGCGGTGGTCGTGCTGCTGACCGGGCACGCCGTCACCCACAAGGGGCGGCTGGTCAACGAGCTCGATCACTGGCTGGATAATCGCCACACCGAGGTGCACGCCTTGGCGCCCAGCAGCGAGGAGCAGGAGCGCCCCTACTGGTGGCGCTTCTGGCGCCGCCTGCCCGATCGCGGACGCATCGGCATCTTCATCCACGGCTGGTACGGCGATGCCCTCTTCGCCCGGGCCGAGCGACGCCTCTCGCCGGGCGCCTTCCGGGACCGGCTGGCGGAGATCCGCGCCTTCGAGGCGGAGCTCGCCGCCGAGGGCGTGGTGCTGCTCAAGCTGTGGATGGACATCGAGCGGCCCGTCCAGCGCCGCCAGTTGCAGGCGCTGCAGGCCGACCCGGCGCGCGCCTGGCAGCTCGGAGCCAGCGACTGGCAGCGCCATCAGCAGCATGGCGTCATCGACGCCCTGGGGCGCGAGATGCGCGAGGCCACCGCCGCCGAGCACGCGCCCTGGCGCCGGCTCGCCTTCCGCGACCCGGCGGCGCAGCTCGAGCAGCTGGCGGGCCTGTTGCACGAGACCCTGACCGCGGCGCCGGCCCCGCCCCGCGTCGTGAAGCAGGCGCCGGTCGACGAGGCCCTCGAGGCCCCCTCGATCCGCTGCGCCGAGCCCCGGGTTTCGGCGCCCATGAAGAAGGCGAGCTACGCCGCCGCGCTGGTCGAGGCGCAGGGCCGGCTGGCCCGTAACGCCCGGGAGCTGGCCCGTCGGCGCATCCCGGTGGTGCTCGCCTTCGAGGGGCTCGATGCGGCGGGGAAGGGCGGCGGCATTCATCGCCTCACCGCGGCGCTGGACGCCCGCCAGTACCGGGTTCACCGCATCGCCGCCCCCAGCGATGAGGAACTCGCGAAGCCCTGGGCCTGGCGCTTCTGGCGTCGCCTGCCGGCCGACGGGCGCATCGCCATCTTCGATCGCAGCTGGTACGGCCGGGTGCTGGTGGAGCGGGTCGAGGGGCTAGCCTCCGAGGCGGCGTGGCGGCGCGCCTATGCAGAGATCCGCGAGTTCGAGCGCCAGCTGCTGGGTCACGGGGCCGTGCTCGGCAAGCTGTTCCTCTCCATCAGCCAGGAGGAGCAGCTGCGCCGCTTCGAGGCCCGGGCCGCCACGCCCCATAAGCGTCATAAGCTCACCGATGAGGACTGGCGTAACCGCGAGCGCTGGGAGGACTACCGGGTGGCCATCGACGAGATGTTCGCCCGCACCCAGGCGCCGGGCGCCGAGTGGTCGCTGATCGCCTGCGACGACAAGCGCGCCTCGCGTCTCGCCCTGTTCGAGCTCATCAATCAGCGGCTGGAAGCGCGCCTGGCCGCGCCGTGCTGAGCCTGGCCCGGGCCGGCGCGAGGCGGCTAGACTGCCAGCGCACGCCATTCCCCACCCACCGTATTACACGCCCTATTTCCCCAACGTCTATTTCCCCCAGGTTCGAGAGGTGTTGCCATGCTTTCGATGTCCCGCCAGGCCCTGCTGGCCGCGCTGTCGCTGTCGATCTTCCTGCCGGCGCTGGCCGATGAACACGGCCCGACCGAACGCGGCCCGACCGAGCGGCTGGAGGCCGATCTTCGGGCGCTGTTCGCCGATGAGGGCACGCTTACGATCGGCGAGGTCGAGGAGGCGCTGATTCGCGATCGCGTCACCGCCCACGATCTGCATTTCGCCGGCCCCGATGGCCAGCAGCTGTGGCTCGATCGCTACGTGGTCAGCGGCGACTACGACCGCCCCGACGAGGTGCGCATCGAGGGCATTCGCCTGGAGACACCCGGTCGCGAGCAGTCGCGGCTCGCCGCCGAGACGCTGCTGCTTGACGCGCCGTCCCGGGCGGTCCTGCCCCTGCACGAGGAGACCTGGCCGGCGGACGTCACGGTCGAGGGGCTCACCGTCGAGGCGCTTGTCGCCGAGTTCGCCGGGCAGGAGCTGGGCAAGGAGTTCGGCGAGGGCCGCGGGCGGATCGCCATCGAGCGCCTGCAGGCCGCGGGAGTGAGCCGCGACGCCCTCGACGCCCTGGAGGTCAGCGGGGTGAAGGGCAAGGCCGCGGGCGACGACGAGTTCGGCAGCGGCACCTTCTCCCTGGCCTTCGCCCGGGTGGAGGGACTGCGCGGCCTCGAGGGCGCGGAAGAGGATCGCGAGCTCGATCGCCTCGAGGTGCGCGACCTGGCCATCGATTTCGATCGGCTCGTGGCGTCCCTGTCGTCGCTCGAGGCCGATGGCGACATGACCGATGGCGAGGGCGGCTTCCGGCTCGAGGCGCTGGATCTCGATCTGGCACGGATGATCGCCCTGGCCCCGGAGGCGGAGCGCACGCGGCTGCGCATGCTCAGCAACGTGCTGACCGACGGCAGCGGGCGGCTGCGCATCGACGCCGACTCCTCCGGGCGCTGGGAGTCGGGCGAGACGGCCAGCCGGCTGCTGGGCGAGCTGACGCTCACCGCCGACGAGGCCTTCGGCTGGGCGCTGGACGCCGACCTGCCGGTGCGTCTGCCCGAGGGCGTGACGCCCGCCGCGTTCCTGGCCCGCATGGAGAGCCTGGAGGGGCTGACCCTGCTCGGCGGGCAGATCGACGCCACGCTCACCGATCTGGGACTCTTCGGGCGGCTGCCGACGATCATGGCGGCCAGCCAGGGCGTCAGCGAGGCGGAGTTCCTGGCGCAGGCGCGCACCCAGGCCCAGGGGTTCGGCATGATGCTCGGCCCGGAGATCGAGGCGCTCTTCACCGGCCTGGTGGCGATGATGGAGGGCGAGGCCAGCGAGCTTGCCATCGCCCTGACCCTGCCCGCCGAGAGCGAGCTCGAGGCGCTCTCCGCCGACCCCCTGGCGCTGCCGGAGCGCCTGGAGATGCGCGTGGAAAGCCGCTGAGCCGAGGGCCGGGCGCTTGAACGATTCGACGGTGGCCCGTGATCGGCTTTCATGTGAAAGCCGCCGGGGCCTGGGGTATCATGGGCGCCCCCAGATTCTCCCGTGATGCGAGGTTTCCCGCCGATGTTCAGCCGTGACATGCAGATTGCCGGTTTCGATGATGTCCTCTTCGATGCGATGCAGAAGGAAGTCGCTCGTCAGGAGGCGCACATCGAACTGATCGCCTCCGAGAACTACGCGAGCCCGCGGGTCATGGAGGCCCAGGGCAGCCAGCTGACCAACAAGTACGCGGAAGGCTATCCCGGCAAGCGCTACTACGGCGGCTGCGAGTACGTGGACATCGTCGAGCAGCTGGCCATCGACTACGCCAAGGAGCTGTTCGGGGCGAGCTACGCCAACGTCCAGCCGCACTCCGGCTCCCAGGCCAACGGCGCGGTCTTCCAGGCGCTGGTCAAGCCGGGCGACACCATCCTCGGCATGAGCCTCGACGCCGGCGGTCACCTGACCCACGGCGCGCGCCCGAACTTCTCCGGCAAGCACTACGAGGCGATCCAGTACGGCCTCAACGACAGCGGCCTGATCGATTACGACGAGGTGGCGCGTCTGGCCCGCGAGCATCGGCCGAAGATGATCATCGCCGGCTTCTCCGCCTACTCCCAGATCATCGACTGGGCCAAGTTCCGCGAGATCGCCGACGAGGTGGGCGCCTACCTGCTGGTCGACATGGCGCACGTCGCCGGCCTGGTGGCCGCCGGGGTCTACCCGACGCCGCTGCCCCACGCCCACGTGGTCACCACCACCACCCACAAGACCCTGCGCGGCCCGCGCGGCGGCCTGATCCTCTCCGCCGAGGGCGACGAGGCGATCGAGAAGAAGCTTCAGTCCGCGGTCTTCCCGGGCGGCCAGGGCGGCCCGCTGGAGCACGTCATCGCCGCCAAGGCGATCTGCTTCAAGGAGGCCATGGCGCCCGAGTTCAAGACCTACCAGCAGCAGGTAGTCAAGAATGCCCAGGTCATGGCCGGGGTGTTCATCGAGCGCGGCTTCGACATCGTCTCCGGCGGCACCGAGGATCACCTCTTCCTGCTCTCGCTGATCAAGCAGGGCCTGACCGGCAAGGACGCGGACGCCGCCCTGGGCCGCGCCCACATCACCGTCAACAAGAACGCCGTGCCCGGCGATCCGCAGAGCCCCTTCGTGACCTCCGGCCTGCGCATCGGCACCCCGGCGGTGACCACCCGCGGCTTCGGCGAGACCGAGTGTCGTGAGCTCGCCGGCTGGATCTGCGACATCCTCGACGTCATGGCCGAGGGTGCCGACACCGCCGCCATCGAGGCCGAGGTGAAGGCCAAGGTCGAGGCGGTCTGCGCCCGCCTGCCGGTCTATCGTGGCTGACACCCGCCGCCACTGAGTCGGACGCGGGCACGCCGCGCCGCCTCCACGCCCCGTCAGGATGCACCCTGGCGGGGCGTTTTCATGTTCGCTTCTGGTGCATCGATGCGGCTGCGCCCCGCCCTTGGGGCCCATGCGCCCGCGGCGGGGTGCGTCGGCCGCGCCCTGGCACGCCCCCTGCATGGGCATGACGCGTCCACCATCCTGGAGCCGGACCCGCCATGACCCCATCAGCCGCTTCGCCCTCCGCGTGCCCGCCCCGCCTGGTCTTCACCGACCTGGACGGCTCGCTGCTCGATCACCACAGCTACGACTGGGAGCCGGCCCGGCCCTGGCTCGCCCGGCTGAAGGCCGAGGGCGTGCCGGTGATCCCGGTGACCAGCAAGACCCGCAGCGAGATCCTGCCGCTGCGCCGCGAGCTCGGCCTCGAGGACGCCCCCTTCATCGCCGAGAACGGCGCCCTGGCGGGCCTGCCTCTCGCCTGGAGTCATGCCCGGCTCGATCGGGGGCCCGGCCCCGATGGCCTGGCGATCAGGACCCTGGGGGTCGATATCGGCCTCATCCGCCAGCGCCTCGCGGTCTGGCGCGAGCGGCTGGGGGTGCGCTTCACCACCATGAGCGAGATGTCCCTGGAGGCGCTGGTCGACTTCACCGGGCTGGCGGAACCACAGGCCCGCCTGGCCCGGCTACGCGAGGGCAGTGAGCCGCTGATCTGGGAGGAGGGGGATGAGCCCCTCGCGGCCTTCTGCGAGGGGCTTGAGGGCGATGGCCTGCGTCTGGTGCGAGGCGGTCGCTTCTGGCACGTCACCGGCGACTGCCACAAGGGCAGCGCCGTCGCCTGGCTGATCGAGCGCTTCGAGGCGCTGCGCGGCCACCGGCCCCGGACCCTGGCGCTGGGCGACGGCCCCAACGACATCGCCATGCTCGAGGTCGTCGACCAGGCGGTGGTGATTCGCGGCTGTCATGACCTGGAGGTGTCACCGGACCAGGCATCGCTCTATCGCAGCCTGGCCACCGGCCCCGATGGCTGGGTCGAGGGGATGGAGCACTGGTGGGGGCGAGACGAGCGCCGACCGAGCTCGGTGGAGGAGGGCAGGCCACCGACCGAGCCCGGGCCGCGAGAGGACGGGGTGCCGGCATGAGCGACTTCCACCAGAACGGCATCATCACCGACTTCCACAACCTGACCCGCCGACCGGTAGAGGCCCTGGAGGCGGAGCTGGTCGCGTTCTCCGCCCGCCGGCCGATGAGCCTGATCTTGCCGTCGCTGTTCGCCGAGCTCGAGGGACCGGCGCTCGACCACATCGTCGAGGAGATCGCCCGGGTGCCCTACCTCGCGGAGGTGGTGATCGGCCTGGATCGCGCCGACCGGGAGCAGTTCCTGCGCGCCCGCGATTTCTTCGCCCGACTCCCCCAGCGCCACCGCATCCTCTGGCACGACGGCCCGCGGCTGCAGGCGCTGGACGCCGAGCTCGAGGCCCAGAGCCTGGCGCCCCAGCAGCCCGGCAAGGGGCGTAACGTCTGGTACTGCGGGGGCTATGTGCAAGCCTCGAACCGGGGGCGGGTGGTCGCGCTGCACGACTGCGACATCCTCACCTACGACCGGGGGTTACTGGCGCGGCTCTTCTATCCCGTGGTCCATCCCCAGTTCAACTACGAGTTCTGCAAGGGCTACTACCCGCGCATCGCCGAGGGGCGCCTCAACGGCCGGGTCTCGCGGCTGATGGTCACCCCGCTGCTGCGGGCCCTCAAGACGATCCACGGGCCACTGCCCTACCTGGAGTACCTGGACAGCTTCCGCTATGCGCTCTCCGGCGAGTTCGCCATGCGCACCGAGGTGCTCGAGGGCATTCGCATCCCCGCCGACTGGGGACTGGAGATCGGCGTGCTCTCCGAGGTGCACCGCAACTATTCCACCAAGCGCCTCTGCCAGGTGGACCTGGCCGACGCCTACGACCATAAGCACCAGCCGGTGTCCGCCGACGACGCCACGGGCGGGCTCAACCGCATGAGCCTCGACATCGCCAAGTCGCTCTATCGCAAGCTGGCGACCCAGGGCGTGACCTTCAGCGCCGAGGGCTTCCGGACCATCAAGGCGACCTACTACCGCCTGGCGCTGGACCTGATCGAGGCCTACGACCACGATGCCGTGATGAACGGCCTGAGCCTGGATCGCCATGGCGAGGAGCAGGCCGTGGAGCTCTTTGCCGCCAACCTGCTCGAGGCCGGCAGCGCCTTCCTGGACAACCCCGGCGAGCGACCCTTCATCCCCAGCTGGAACCGGGTCAAGGCGGCCATCCCCGACCTGCCGGAGCGCATGTTCCAGGCGGTGGAGCACGACCATGCCGGGGAGGTCTAGCCGCGTCGACGCCGATGTATCGCGCATCCGTTATGCTGAGGGCAGGGGAGAGGTGCCGCCAAGGCGGTGACTCTTCCGCCACGCCAGCCACCGGGAGCGAGAGCATGTCGACACTGACCTTTCAGGGCGCGGTCAAGGAAGTCACCGGTTCCCGCTACCTCCTCGAGGTAGACGGCGATCGTCGTACCCACCGGCTGCTGCTGGAGTGCGGCCTGCACCAGGGCGGCGGCGATGCCGATGAGGCCAACGCCCGCTCCTTCGGTCGCCTGCCCGGCGAGCTCGAGGCGGTGGTGCTCTCCCACGGCCACCTCGACCACTCGGGGCTGCTGCCGAAGCTCGTCCGCGAGGGCTATGACGGGCCGATCCACTGCACCCGCGGCACCCGCGACCTGCTGGAGATCATGCTGCAGGACGCCGCCTTCATCATGGCCAAGGACGTCGAGTGGGAGAACAAGTGGCGCAAGCGCAACGGCAAGCCGCTGATCGAGCCGCTCTACGAGCTGAAGGACGTCGAGCGCACCCTGTCGCTCTGCACCTCCCATGGCTACGGCCAGCCCGTGACGCTTCCGGGCGGCGTCACCCTGGTGTTCCACGATGCCGGGCACATCCTGGGCTCGGCCATCGTCGAGCTGGCCGTGCCCTCGGGCGGCCAGACGCGGCGCCTGGTCTTCTCGGGGGACCTGGGCAACTCAAGCTCGGTGCTGATGAAGGATCCCGAGAAGCTCTTTGAAGCGGACCTGGTGCTGATGGAGAGCACCTACGGCGACCGCGACCACCGGCCCCTGGACGAGACCCTCGAGGAGTTTGCCCAGGTGCTGGAGGAGGCCCATGCGGCGGGCGGCAACGTGCTGATTCCCGCCTTCGCCGTGGGGCGCACCCAGGAGATCCTCTACCACCTGAGCGTGCTCTACCACGAGGGTCGGCTGCGCCAGCAGCTGGTGTTCCTCGACAGCCCCATGGCGATCAAGGTCACCGAGCTCTACCACCGCGCCCGCAAGTCCCTGGATCCCGACGACCTCAAGGTGCTCAACGTGGCCGCCAGCGGCGATACCAGCCGCTATCTGCCGATCCTGCGCATGACGCGCACGGTGGAGGAGTCGATGGCCATCAACCGCATCCACGGCGGGGCGATCATCATCGCCGGCGCCGGAATGTGCAACGGCGGACGCATCCTCCACCACTTCCGCTACAACCTCGAGAAGCCCAGCACCCGGCTGGTGATCGTCGGCTTCCAGGCGGGGGGCACGCTGGGGCGCCAGATCGTCGACGGCGCCGAGCGGATCCGCGTGATGGGGCAGGACCTGGCGGTCAAGGCCCGGGTGCATACCATCGGCGGCTTCTCGGCCCATGCCGGCCAGACCCAGCTACTGGGCTGGGTCGGGGCCTTCCGCCATCGGCCTCGCGTCTACCTGGTGCACGGCGAACCCGGCGCCCAGCAGGCGCTGCAGACGCTGCTCGAACAGAGCGGCATCGAGGCCGAGATCCCTGTCTTCGGTGAGCGCCTCGAGCTCTAGGTGTATAACCTCACCGGCCTGTTCGACTTCTGTCCGGCCTGGAAACGCCTGGGCCTCCATGGCCATTTTCAGAAGACGACGGCACCCGGTGATGGAGTGGCGCACCAGGTGTGAAGGCGTTTCCTCGTGGGGGCGTTTTTTGTGGTGGGTATCGGCCAAGCAAATCTAGTGCCGGAGCAGCACCAGCCGCTCCTTCAAGCCGTTCACTTCATCGCTCAGGTAGTCGCCGTCGAGCTCGGCTTCTGCGATCAGCCGCGTCGGGTTATAGACCTCGACGTGGTGACGATGCTTCTTCAGTACGCGATCCAGCTCCAGCGTTTTGAGGATGCGATTGATATGCACCGGGGTCAGGCCCAGGATGTTGCCCAGCAGCCGCTGGGAAATGGGAAACTCGAATGATGCTAGCTCGACGTGTTGTACCTTCTTGAGGCGATAGAAGGTCTCGAGCATGAAATGCAAGACCCGTGCGCGCGCACTGTGATGGAAGGTGATCAGCATCCGTTCGGTGAGGAGAGCTTCCTGACGGCTGATATAGGCAAACAGCGCGATGGCCAGGGGCGTGGAGGCCGCGATGATATCGACGATATTCTCGTGAGGGAATGGTTGGATCCTGCCTGGAGTGATCATGCTAGCCTCGGTCGCGTGCCGCATGAAGGTGAATTCCCTCAGTCCGATGATATCTCCGGGCAGCTGCAACTCGATCACCTGTTGCTCGCCGTCCGGGGTGGGGCGGATGGTGCAGGCCCAGCCCTCCTGCAGGATGAATAGCTCGCCGACCTTGGCGCGAGCGCGCCACAGCCGCTCATGCTTCTTCACGTCGGCCGGGATCTGCTCGAAGCTGGCCAGCAGCCGTGTCTCCGATTCCTGCAGGTCGACATAGCGACCCATGGTGGTCAGGAAGAGGCTCATTCCATCTCCTTCCGGCTCGTTGACGGCGGTGTGCGAACGCACCCCTGCCGCCAGCATGATTGACGGCGTCAGGATGGCGGCGTCTATTTTCCAGTCTAATGGTCGCCCCAGGAAACTGCGCTGAGGCATCGTGCCAGGGCAATCGCAGTTGGAATGACGAGGAGCGCCGGGGCAGGTCGAAGAGGAGGTCTTTTGCCAGGGGTGAGGAGGATTCCTCCGAACGGGCTGGCCATGGATGGCCAGCACCGGTCCTGCAAGCGAAGCAGGATGCGAGAGCGCCGCAGGGCAACAGTAGCGCCCAGGGACGGGGCCACAGCGCCTCCTCGCAGACCTGTCGACGCATCAGCTTTGAGCGACAATGCTAACTGCGAGAGCCCTGGGCATCGTGCCGGGGACAGGACTGGCGAAGCGCTGGGCGCCTGAGGTGGTGGCGCGGGGGCGATCCGGCGGCTCCTTGGAAGGCCGGCGTCGTCGTCATTCCCGACGAGACGCCTTATCGTATGATCCCGCGAGGCGGGCCGGGCCGCGTTGGCAGCTGATCCTCGGCTTCCTGCAGAATCTGGAGCTGTACCTGGGCCTGACCGATGCAGGCATTCAACAGGGCATCCAGGGCGGGGATGGCCTTGTATGCCTGCAGTCGCTCATAGAAGCGGCGCGACCGCCACTCCTCGAGCACTGCCCGACTGAGCTCCCGGGCCGCCTGTTCTTCGTCGTGGATGAAGAAGCTGGCCCGTTGCAGAGAGGGGGGGGCCAGGCCTGCGTGGCCGGATCTCGAAGCACGGGGTCTCGCACCGGCAACGCTGCCGATACCACGATCAGGGCCTGGATCCGTTGCTGACTCTCGACCGACAGGGCCGCCAAGAGCCGACTGATGCCGGTGTGGAAGGCCAGAAAGCGTAGGGATAGCCAGCGATAACGATGGAATTCGTGGTGTTCATGGTCATTGGCCAGCCTCAGGAGCTCTTCGACCGAGGTGATAACGCCTGACGGTTGGCGTTTCTTCATGGGCGAATGATCGCTTCGGCTGCTGACCATTGCAGTGTTCATGATGCGCCTCGTTCTGGTGTGCTGCGTTGATGGCCAGAAGGATTCTGCGTTGCATGCCATGGCACTGGCTCAGGCTAGCCGCCGAGGCCGGCAGCGTCTGCTAACGTAGGTTAATTTTTCCCGGTTTTTTTCCGGCTCAGCGCGGCGCAGCGGACCGCCAGCGCGAGTGGCGGTCAGAAGGACGGTTCGATAGCGTTTGAACAGGCTTGTTGAGTGGTGGCGCGGCACCCGCACTCCCCCTCCCACCGCGGGTATCGCGCGGTCGAGGTAATGCAAGACAAAGATATCCTCGTGCTCAAATTGTCTGACTGTTTCGGGCGGCCACCGCTACACTCAAGGACGAACCAACCCCCCTCCGTTCATGAGAGTGTGAAGATGTCAACCGTTAAACAAGTGTCCCTGGATCACTCAACGTCCGAAGTCACTCCGGAAGCGAGCGTGGCTCTCCAAGTGAAACCCCAAGTGACACCGACGGCGTCTCCCCTTGCCGTCACAGCCTTGCCGGCGAGTGTCGCCCAGGCCTCTCAGCCGGTGTTCGACTGGTGGATGCATCACTGGATGGACGCCTCGCATCCGCTGGCCAGGCTGCAGCGTGCCTGGATGGAATCGGTACTCGAGGCCGTGGAGGTCGAGACCGAGTTCCTGAATGCCTGCACGCTCTCGAATGCCAAGGTATGGAGCTGTCTTGCCGGTGCCAGGTCTCTTGCGGATTCTGCTTCCCTGCACAGCTGTTACCACGAGGTCGCCAAGGACATGACCGACGCTCACATGGCGCGCTTGGGCAAGGTGGTGGAACTTCCCGAGGACTTCAAGCAACGGCTCTGGGAAGAGATCTGATAGCGACAGAGCGCCAGCAGCCTGGCCAGGGGGCCTGGCGATCACGATCATCGATACGTGGCGGGCGGAGAAGGCGGTACCTTCTTCGCCCGCTTTCTTGTGAGCCGCGTATTTCCGTGGGTGACGCTTATTCGATTCCGCTCCATGTCCTCTATCAGAAGACGATTGCACCAATGCATCGGGCAAACTGCCCGTTGTGTAGCGGATTCGTGAATGAGTCGTGTCAGCCGCCCTATGCACGATCTTCCCGTGCACAATGCCGCCTTGTTCGGAAAATGATCGTTAGCCGGTCATTCTGGACAATGTCCGCGAATACGCTCGTTTGACGGTTTTTCGGACAACAAGATAGACGCACGGAATAACGGACCAAAGGGGCGGTCTATGGCGCTGATCGGTACACACGGGTCTCGACAGCGGAGCAGGACACTTCCTTGCAGACATGTGCGGCGCAAGGCCGGGGGCGAGCGGGTCTTCGACGACACCGTCTCCGGGGCCAAGGCGGACCGACCGGGCCTGCAGCTGCCCTGGAGCTCCTACGCGACGGGGATGTGTTGATCGTGTGGCGACTGGGTCGGCCGGGACGTTCGCCGCCACCTCGGATCGAGGTGATCAGTGCCCTGGAGGCCCGTGGTGTCGAGTTTCGTTCGCTGACCGAAAGCATCGATACCACCACGCCCGGTGGGCGTCTTCTCTTCCATGTATTCGGCGCCGTGGGGCAGTTCGAGCGCGCCCCGTTTGGTAATCGCGCCAAGGCGGGACAGGCCGCTGTCGCCGCACGCCTCAAGGTTGGCAAGACGGCCATCTATGCCGCTTTGAAGGCCAGCCAGCCCGATACCCCTGATGATCTTGCAACCGACTCCTGGCAGTCCGTGCAGCCGCCTTCTGAAAATGACATCAATGCCCGCAGGCCGAACAAGTAGCCAGTCTGGCGTTGGTCGCGAACCTCCCCTGCAGCGCTTGCCGTCGGCCTCGGGCACCTGCCGGCGCCCGAGGCCGAC
>NZ_JBEGCI010000013.1:0-126006 GCF_040196315.1 Halomonas pelophila | reverse complement strand
AGCGTCTTCGAAAAACCCAAGTGGAAACAAGCACTTCTGCCACCATCACCGCCTGCAACGTTTGCCCGTTGCCGGCAGCGGATGCGTACTTTACGGATTTCCCCGGAGCCGCGCAAGGCCTCGGTAAAGAAAAAATATAGCCCACTCCTGACGGCTGCGCCATGGACCACGGCAGGTTTCTTCATGACCTTCTCGAAACGCCCGGCGGCGACGCATCTCGACTCGCCATACCTCGCCCCCGGTTAGCGCATGAGGTAGAGCCATCTCAGATCACGAAGAGATCGACGAAGCGATGCACCGCGGTCTGCTCCAGGCGCGCCTGATCACCGCAGAGCTCGACGATCTGCGCACAGCGACCCGCCGGGAAGCGCGTGGCCAGGTTGTGCGCGAACTTCTCTTCCAGCAGCGGAATGCCCTCCGCCCGCCGACGACGGTGGCCGATGGGATAGTCCACCGCGACCTTCTCCGTGGCACTGCCGTCGTTGAAGAAGACCTGGACGGCGTTGGCGATGGCGCGCTTCTGCGGGTCGTAGTAGTCCCGGGAGTAGTCTTGATCCTCAACCACTTCCATCTTGCCGCGTAGCTCGTCGATCCGCGGATGGGCCGCGTGGAAGACATCCTCATAGTGCTCCGCGGTCAGGCTGCCGAAGATCAACGGCACGGCGGTCATGTACTGGAGGCAGTGATCCCGGTCGGCGGGATTCGCCAGGGACCCCGACTTGGAGATGATGCGGATCGCCGAGTCGTGGGTGGTCAGCACGATGCGCTCGATCTCGTCCAGCCGGTCCTTCACCTGGGGGTGCAGGGTCACCGCCGCCTCGCAGGCAGTCTGGGCATGGAACTCGGCCGGGAAGGAGATCTTGAACAGGATGTTCTCCATCACGTGGCTGCCGAGCTCGCGCTGGAAGGTGAACCGGCGCTCCTCCTCCGGCTTGGTGGCCAGGTCGCGATTGGTGTGGCTGAAGAGCACATCGTAGAAGCCCCACTGCGGCGCGGTCAGCACACCCGGGATGCCCATCTCGCCGCGCATGGCGATGTCGGCCAGGCGCACGGCGCGGGAGGTGGCGTCCCCGGCGGCCCAGCTCTTGCGCGAGCCCGCGTTCGGCGCGTGCCGGTAGGTGCGCAGGCTCTGGCCGTCGACGAAGGCATGGGAGAGCGCCGCGAGCAGCCGCTCGCGGTCGGCGCCCATCAGCTTCGCCACCACGGCGGTGGAAGCCACCTTGACCAGCACCACGTGATCGAGCCCGACCCGGTTGAAGGAGTTGTCCAGCGCCAGCACGCCCTGGATCTCGTGGGCCATGATCATCGCCTCGAGCACCTGGCGCATGGTCAGCGGCTCGCGCCCATCGGCGACCCGCTGCTGGGAGAGATGATCGGCCACGGCCAGGATGCCCCCCAGGTTATCGGAGGGATGGCCCCACTCGGCGGCCAGCCAGGTGTCGTTGTAGTCCAGCCAGCGAATGATGGCGCCGATGTCCCAGGCCGCCTTGACCGGATCGAGGCGGAAGGAGGTGCCGGGCACGCGCGCCCCGTGAGGCACCAAGGTGCCCTCGACGATCGGTCCCAGGTGCTTGGTGCACTCGGGAAAGCGCAGCGCCAGCAAGCCGCAGCCCAGGGTGTCCATCAGGCAGTGGCGCGCCGTCTGAAGCGCCTCGTCGCTGTCGATCGTGAACTCGAGGACGTAGTCGGCGATCTTCTGCAGCTCGACGTCGTACTCCGGGCGCACGTTGGTTTCCACGGTGCTCATCGGGTGCCTCCTGATGTCGCGAATCGATCGGTATCTCTATGTACCACTCTTCACTATAGAAAACGCCCCGAGTCACGGACACGGGGCGCGTATGCATCGGGCGATGGCGACTCAGAGGCTGTCGCCGGGCACCCGCACCCAGCCTTCCATCAGCACTCGGGCGCTGCGACTCATCACCGCCTCGTCGATCACCCAGCGGCCGTCGACCTGACTCGCCTCCGCACCGACCCGCAGGGTGCCGGAGGGGTGGCCGAAGGTGACGGCGTTGCGCTTGCCGCCGCCGGCCGCCAGGTTGACCAGGGTGCCCTCGATGGCCGCCGCCGAGGCGATGGCGACCGCGGCGGTGCCCATCATGGCGTGGTGCAGCTTGCCCATGGAGAGCGCCCGCACCCGCAGGTCGATCGCGTCGGCCTCAACCACCTTGCCGCTGGAGGCCGTGTAGCTCGCCGGCGGCGCCACGAAGGCCACCTTGGGCGTGTGCTGGCGGTTGGCGGCCTCGCCGAGCTCCTTGATCAGCCCCATGCGCAGGGCGGCGTGGGCGCGGATGGTCTCGAAGCGTTCGAGCGCCCGGGGATCGCCGTTGATCGCCTCCTGCAGCTCGCTGCCGGAGTAGCCGAGGTCGTCGGCGTTGACGAACACGGTGGGAATGCCGGCATTGATCATGGTCGCCTTGAGGCTGCCCCCCTCCACCACCTCGGCCGGCACCTCCAGATCATCGACCAGCCGGCCGGTGGGGAAGATCGCGCCCTCGCCGTCCGCGGGATCCTTGAAGGCCACCGGCACCTCGGCGGCCGGGAAGGTCACGCCGTCGAGTTCGAAGTCGCCGGTCTCCTGCACCTGCCCGTCGGTGATCGACACCCGCGAGACGATGGTCTTGCCGATGTTGGCCTGCCAGATGCGCACCTCGACTTCACCGTTCTCGGGAATGCGCTCGGGGTCCACCAGGCCGTTGCTGATGGCGAAGGGCCCCACCGCGGCGGAGAGGTTGCCGCAGTTGCCGCTCCAGTCGACGAAGGCCTTGTCGATGGAGACCTGGCCGAAGAGGTAGTCGACGTCGTGGTCGGGGCTCTCGCTCTTCGAGAGGATGACGGTCTTGCTGGTGCTGGAGGTCGCCCCGCCCATGCCGTCGATCTGCTTCTGGTAGGGGTCGGGGCTGCCGATCACCCGCATCAGCAGCCGGTCGCGGGCTTCGCCGGGGACCCGGGCGGCCTCGGGCAGGTCGTCGAGGCAGAAGAAGACGCCCTTGCTGGTACCGCCGCGCATGTAGGTGGCGGGCACCCGGATCTGTGGATGGTGTGCCATAAAATTCGCGTCCTTCTCGAGAAAGATCGACCCGGGCCGTGGCGGCGCCGGGTCGATGGGAGGGTCAGGGAGTGACGGTCATCGCCCGGTTCAGCCGACCGCTTCGACCTCGGACTCCAGGAAGTCCTGAGCGAAGCGCTGCAGCACGCCGCCGGCGGAGTAGACGGTCACCTCCTCGGCGGTATCCAGGCGGCAGATCACCGGCACGCGATCGACCTCACCGGTCTGGCGGTGGATCACCAGCTCGAGGGTGGCGCGTGGCGCCGGCGCGCCCTCGACGTCGTAGGTCTCGGTGCCGTCGAGTTGCAGCGTATGGCGGGTGGTGCCCTCCTCGAACTGCAGCGGCATCACGCCCATGCCGATCAGGTTGGTGCGGTGGATGCGCTCGAAGCCCTCGGCGACTATCGCCTCCACACCCGCCAGCGCCACGCCCTTGGCGGCCCAGTCACGCGACGAGCCCTGGCCGTAATCGGCCCCGGCGATGACGATCAGCGGCTGCTTGCGCTCCATGTAGGCCTCGATGGCCTCCCACATGCGCGTCACCTGGCCTTCAGGCTCGATGCGCGCCAGCGACCCCTGCTTCACCTCGCCGGCCTCGTCCCGCACCATCTCGTTGTAGAGCTTGGGGTTGGCCAGGGTCGCCCGCAGCGCGGTGAGGTGGTCGCCGCGGTGGGTGGCGTAGGAATTGAAGTCCTCCTCCGGCAGGCCCATCTTGTGCAGGTACTCGCCGGCCGCGCTGTCCATCATGATGGCGTTAGACGGCGACAGGTGGTCGGTGGTGATGTTGTCCGGCAGGATCGCCAGCGGCCGCATTCCCTTGAGCGCCCGCACGGCCGCCATGTTGCCTTCCCAGTAGGGCGGGCGGCGGATGTAGGTGCTCTGCGGGCGCCAGTCGTAGAGCGGGCTTTCGGCCTTCTCGGCGGCGTCCAGGTCGAACATCGGGATGTAGACCTGCTTGAACTGCTCCGGCTTGACGAACTCGGCGACGATGGCGTCGATCTCCTCGTCGGAAGGCCAGAGGTCCTTCAAGGTGATCGGGGTGCCGTTCGGGTCGGTGCCCAGCACGTCCTGCTCGATGTCGAAGCGCACGGACCCGGCGATGGCGTAGGCCACCACCAGTGGCGGCGAGGCCAGGAAGGCCTGCTTGGCGTAGGGGTGGATACGACCGTCGAAATTGCGGTTACCGGAGAGCACCGCGGTGGAGTAGAGATCGCGGTCGATGATCTCCTGCTGGATCTCGGGATCCAGGGCGCCGGACATGCCGTTACAGGTGGTGCAGGCGTAGGCGACGATGCCGAAGCCGAGCTTCTCGAGCTCCGGCAGCAGGCCGGCTTCCTCCAGGTAGAGGCGCGCAACTTTCGATCCCGGCGCGAAGGAGGACTTAACCCAGGGCTTGCGAATGAGGCCCAGCTCGTTGGCCTTCTTGGCCAGCAGGCCGGCGGCCACGACGTTGCGCGGATTGGAGGTGTTGGTGCAGCTGGTGATGGCGGCGATGATCACCGCGCCGTCGGGCATCTTGCCCGCCTTCTCCTCCGCCTGGGCCTCGTCGCTGTCCATGTAAGAGCTCACGGCGATGCCGCGCTCGGCAAGGGCGCTGGTGGGCAGGCGACGGTGCGGGTTGGAGGGGCCGGCCAGGTTGCGCTCCACGCTGGAGAGATCGAAGGTCAGCACCCGCTCGTACTGAGCCTCGGTCAGGCTGTCGGCCCACAGGCCGGTCTGCTTGGCGTAGGTCTCGACCAGCTCGACCTGCTCCGGCTCGCGACCGGTGATCTTCAGATAGTCCAGGGTCTGGTCGTCGATGTAGAACATCGCCGCGGAGGCCCCGTACTCCGGCGTCATGTTGGAAATGGTGGCGCGATCACCGATGGTCAGGCTCTTGGCGCCCTCGCCGAAGAACTCCAGGTAGGCGCCGACCACCCGTTCCTGGCGCAGGAACTCGGTGATGGCCAGGACGATATCGGTGGCGGTGATGCCGGGCTGACGCTTGCCGGTCAGCTCCACGCCGACGATGTCCGGCAGGCGCATCATGGAAGGGCGGCCCAGCATCACGGTCTCGGCTTCGAGGCCGCCCACGCCGAGGGCGATCACGCCCAGGCAGTCGATGTGCGGGGTATGGCTGTCGGTGCCCACGCAGGTGTCCGGGAAGGCCACGCGCTTGCCGTTCTCGTCGGGACGGGCCTGCACCACCGGCGACATCTTCTCGAGGTTGATCTGGTGCATGATGCCGTTGCCGGCAGGGATCACGTCGACGTTCTCGAAGGCCGTCTTGGTCCACTCGATGAAGTGGAAGCGATCCTCGTTGCGGCGATCCTCGATGGCGCGGTTCTTATCGAAGGCGTCCTGCTCGAAGCCGGCGTGCTCGACGGCCAGGGAGTGATCGACGATCAGCTGGGTCGGCACCACCGGGTTGACCTTGGCCGGGTCGCCGCCCTTCTCGGCGATGGCGTCGCGCAGGCCGGCGAGGTCGACGAGCGCCGTCTGACCGAGGATGTCGTGGCAGACCACGCGGGCCGGGTACCAGGGGAAGTCCAGGTCGCGACGACGCTCGATCAGCTGGGTGAGCGCATCGGTGAGCATCGCCGGGTCGCAGCGGCGCACCAGCTGCTCGGCCAGCACCCGCGAGGTGTAGGGAAGGGTATCGTAGGCACCGGGCTGGATGTCGTCGACGGCCGCACGGGTGTCGAAATAGTCCAGCTCGGTACCGGGTAGGGGCTTGCGGTAGTCGGTATTCATAGCGTCCGTCGGGAAGTCGTCGAGTGAAGAAGGAAGGCGGGGCGACCGTCCGGCGGTCGCCCCCGGGGCTGGTTCAGTCGCGCTCCTCGATGGGCACCCATTCGCTCTTCTCGGGGCCGACGTAGTCGGCGCTCGGGCGGATGATGCGGTTGTTGGCGCGCTGCTCGAAGACATGTGCACACCAGCCGGTGACGCGCGAGCAGACGAAGATCGGCGTGAACAGCTTGGTCGGGATGTCCATGAAATAGTAGGCGCTGGCGTGGAAGAAGTCGGCGTTGCAGAACAGCTTCTTCTCGCGCCACATGACCGCCTCGACGCGCTCGGAGACCGGATAGAGCACGCTGTCGCCCACGTCCTCGGCGAGCTTCTGGGACCAGTGCTTGATGATGGCGTTGCGCGGATCGGACTCGCGGTAGATGGCATGGCCGAAGCCCATGATCTTGTCCTTGCGAGAGAGCATGCCCATGATCTCGCGCTCGGCCTCTTCCGGCGACTGCCAGTCCTCGATCATCGCCATGGCCGCCTCGTTGGCGCCGCCGTGCAGCGGGCCGCGCAGCGAGCCGATGGCACCGGTCACGCAGGAGTGCATGTCGGAGAGCGTAGAGGCGCAGACGCGGGCGGTGAAGGTCGAGGCGTTGAACTCGTGCTCGGCGTAGAGGATCAGCGAGACGTTCATCACCCGGGCGTGCAGCTCGGAGGCCGGCTCATCGCGCAGCAAGTGCAGGAAGTGCCCGCCCACCGAGGCGTCGTCGGTCTCGGTCTCGATGCGCACGCCGTCGTGGGAGAAACGGTACCAGTAGCAGATGATCGACGGCAGCGCCGCGAGCAGGCGATCGGAGGCGTCCTGCTGCTCCTCGAAGCTCTGCTCGGTCTCGAGGTTGCCGAGCATCGAGGCGCCGGTGCGCATCACGTCCATGGGATGGGCGTCGGCCGGGATCTGCTCGAGCACGGTCTTAAGCGCCTGGGGCAGGCCGCGCAGGCCCTTGAGCTTGGTGATGTAAGCATCGAGCTCGGCCTGGTTGGGCAGCTTGCCCTTGAGCAGCAGGTAGGCCACTTCCTCGAACTTCGCCTTCTCGGCCAGCTCCTTGATGTCGAAACCGCGATAGGTCAGGCCGGAACCGGTCTGGCCGACGGTGCACAGGGCCGTGGTGCCGGCGCTCTGGCCGCGCAGGCCGGCGCCGCCGATGGGTTTATCTGCCATGTCGTGTCTCCTGGTGAGTCGATTATTGTCGATATTCTGGCGTGTCAGGCGTCGCTGCCCTACTCCGCGGACTTGTTCTCTTCAAACAGGGCGTCGAGCTTGCGCTCGAAGTCGTGATAGTTAAGGAAGTCGTAGAGCTCGTCGCGGGTCTGCATCAGCTCTACCACGTCGCGCTGGTGGCCGGTGTCGTGGATGCTCTGGTAGACCTTGAGGGCCGCGGCGTTCATGGCGCGGAAGGCCGACAGCGGGTAGAGCACCATGCGACAGCCCACCTCGCCGAGCTCCTGCTGGGAGAACAGCGGCGTGGCGCCGAACTCGGTGATGTTGGCAAGGATCGGCGCATCGACGCGCTCGCAGAAGGCCCGGTAGTCGTCCAGGGTGTGCACCGCCTCAGCGAAGATGGCATCGGCGCCGGCCTCGATGCAGGCATTGGCCCGCTCGATGGCCGCGTCCAGGCCGTCCTTCTGGAAGGCATCGGTGCGGGCGATCAGGTAGAAGTCCGGATCGAGGCGCGCATCCGCGGCGGCCTTCACGCGGTCAACCATCTCCTGCTGGGAGACGATCGCCTTGTTGGGACGGTGGCCACAGCGCTTCTGCGCCACCTGGTCCTCGAGGTGCACGGCGGCGACGCCGGCACGCTGCATCTCCTTGACGGTGCGGGCGATGTTGAAGGCGCCGCCCCAACCGGTGTCGATGTCCACCAGCAGCGGCAGGTCGGTGGCGCCGCAGATACGGTGGGCATCCTCGACCACGTCGTTCATGGTGGTCATGCCGAGGTCCGGCAGGCCGTAGGAGGCGTTGGCCACCCCGCCACCGGAGAGATAGATCGCCTGGTGACCGACCCGCTGGGCCATCATGGCGGTATAGGCATTGATGGTGCCGACGATGGGCAGCGGACGGTTGGCCTCGAGGGCGGCGCGGAAGCGAGCGCCGGGCGTCGTTTGAGTCATGGAGGGTCTCCGGTTAGTGGGTCGAGCGCCTCAGGAGGAGGTCTCGCCATCCTGCGGTTCGAGGGTGGCCGCATAGCGCTCGACGACGTTGGCTCGCGAGGCGCTGACGTGGCGGCGCATCAGCAGCTCCGCCAGTTCGGCGTCGCCCGCCTCGATGGCGTCGACGATGCGGTGGTGTTCAACGAAGGCACGCTGCGGGCGCGTGCCGCTGGCACTGAACTGGGTACGATAGAGTCGCACCAGGTAATAGAGGTCGTCGCAGAGCAGGCCCATCAGCATCCTGTTGTGGCTGCCCAGGACGATCTGGTAGTGAAAGTCCAGATCGCCCTCGCGCTGGTAGTAGGCCTCGCCGCGGCGCAAGTCGGCCTGGCGCTCGTGCACGGAGAGCACCTCGCGCAGCCCGGCGATCTCCTCGGGGGTCATGTGCTCGGCGGCCAGCCGCGCGGCCATGCTCTCCAGGGCCTCGCGCAGGTCGAACAGCTCGAGCAGCTCCTTCATGGAGAGCTGGACGACCCGGGCCCCCACGTGGGGCACCCGCTGGATCAGCCGGTGCGACTCCAGGCGGCGCATCGCCTCGCGCAGCGGCCCGCGCGAGATGCCGTAGGCACGCGAGAGGCCCGGCTCGGTGATCTTGCTGCCAGGCGCCAGCTCGCCCCGGACGATAGCGTCCTGCAGCTGGTTGAAGACCCGCTCCGCCAGGGTGCGGACTTCGGGGGTGGCGGCCTGTTCCGGTGCGACTGAGGTCATGGCAATTGTCGACAATTAAATGATGGAGGAACTTTAGCCACTGCCTTACTCCCGGTCAACCGGCCGCTCGGCAGAAAGCCTTCACCTTTGGTTGTAGACAACATGGCCGATGACGGCGGGCCTGTCGACAATGCGCCGATCACCGGAAGGGACAAGTCGCCTCGCGATGCCTAGAATGGACCCCCTGTTTGGGGAAGACGCCTGATGAGACCACCGCTCGAGATCACTCCGCTGCCCTACCACGAGGACCCGCTCGGCTATTTCGCGGTGCTGCGCGACAGGCCCGGCGCCGTGCTGCTCGACAGCGGCCGGCCGACGGCGCCCGGGGGGCGCTACGACATCCTCAGCTGCGACCCGCTGGCGCTGCTCGAGGTCGACGGCGCCGGACGCGTCCACGGCGACCCGGCGCTCTCGAACCTCTCCCCCTTCGCCGCCCAGCAGGCGCTGCTCGACCGGCTGCCCGGCGAGGCGCCCGAGAGCGAGCTGCCCTTTCTCGGCGGGCTGATCGGCTACTGGAGCTATGACCTGGGGCAGCGCCTCGAGCCGGTGGCGGGGCAGGCGCGCCCGGCCGTCTCGCTGCCGGCCAGCCGGGTCGGCCTCTATGACTGGGCGCTGATCCAGGATCACGATCGCCGGGAGAGCTGGCTGGTGGGCAGCGCCGCTCGGCGCGAGCAGGTGCTCGCGTGGCTGGCGGCCGCCACGCCCCCGGCGAAGGCCTTCCGCCTCACCGCGCCCTTCGAAGCCGAACTCAGCCGCGAGGCGTACCTGGCGCGCTTTCACGCCGTGCAGGCCTACATCCGCGCCGGCGACTGCTACCAGATCAACCTGGCCCAGCGCTTCAGCGCCCCCTACGCCGGCGACCTGTGGGCCGCCTATCGGCGCCTGCGCGAGGCCACCCCCACGCCCTACGCCGGCTACCAGGCCTGGCCCGGCCCCGAGGGGGAGCAGGCGATCCTCTCGCTCTCGCCGGAGCGCTTCCTCGAGTGCCGCGACGGGCGCGTCGAGACCCGCCCGATCAAGGGCACCCGGCCGCGCGGCGCCACCCCCGCCGAGGACCGGCGGCTGGCCGCCGAGCTCGAGGCGAGCCTCAAGGATCGCGCCGAGAACGTGATGATCACCGACCTGCTGCGCAACGATCTGGGGCGCGTCTGCCGGCCCGGCAGCGTGCGGGTGCCGACCCTCTGCGGCCTGGAGAGCTACGCCAACGTCCACCACCTGGTCAGCGTGATCACCGGCGAGCTGGCGGCCGACCGGCGGCCCATGGACCTGCTGGCGGCGGCCTTCCCCGGGGGCTCCATCACCGGCGCCCCCAAGGTGCGCGCCATGCAGATCATCGACGAGCTGGAGCCCAGCCGGCGCAGCGCCTACTGCGGCAGCCTGGGCTACGTCGACGTGCGCGGGCGGATGGACACCTCCATCGCCATCAGAAGCGTGGTGGCCGAGGCGGGCCGGCTGCACCTGTGGGGCGGCGGCGGCCTGGTGGCCGACTCCGAGGGCGACGCCGAGTATGCCGAGACCCTGGACAAGATCCGCCACCTGATGCGCGCCCTGGCGACGCCGACATCTGAAGACTAATGGAATAAAAAGAACTCCATTTAGTCAATCGGGGCATAGATACCCAATGATTCGGTATTGGGGAGGGGCGCCACGGCTCTGCTAGGGTAGCGGCAATATCGCTAGCAGAGACCGCCATGACCGCCTTCGACCCCAACCGCTTCGTCCTCGAGCACGATCAGGAGACGCCCAAGGAGATCCTGCGCGCCGCCTACCGGGCCTTCGGCGAGTTGACGATCTCCTTCTCCGGCGCCGAGGACGTGGTGCTGATCGACCTGGCCCTGAAGGTCGCTCCGAAGGAGGACGTGAAGGTCTTCTCGCTGGACACCGGCCGCCTGCATGCCGAGACCTACGCCTTCATCGAGCGGGTGCGCGATCACTACGCCATCGCCATCGACGTGCGCGTGCCCGATACCGAGGACGTGCAGGCCCTGGTGCATGAGAAGGGGCTCTTCAGCTTCTATCGCGACGGCCATCAGGAATGCTGTGGCATCCGCAAGGTGGCGCCCCTGCGCCGCCGGCTGGCTGGCCTGCCGGTGTGGGTCTCCGGCCAGCGCCGCGACCAGAGCCCCGGCACCCGCTCCAGCCTGCAGATCGCCGAGCGCGACAGCGCCTTCGGCAGCGAGCAGGCGCCGCTCATCAAGATCAACCCGCTCGCCCGCTGGACCAGCGACGACGTCTGGACCTACATCCGCATGTTCGACGTGCCCTACAACGCCCTGCATGAGCGCGGCTATGTGAGCATCGGCTGCGAGCCCTGCACGCGCCCCACCCTGCCGGGCCAGCACGAGCGCGAGGGTCGCTGGTGGTGGGAGGATCAGGGCGGCAAGGAGTGCGGGCTGCACGCCGTGAACCTGGCACCGCCGGCCTCGTCGAGCGCCTGAGCCGCTCGCCTGCCTATGTTGGACAAGGGCGCCCCGCGGGGCGCCCTTTCGTTGTGCTCCCCCTCCGGCATGACGCGCATGCAGCTCGAGGCTGCGGCGAAGTCGGCGAGGCTCAGCGGATCGGCAGCTCGATGTCCTCGAACAGTTCCCGCTCGTGGCGAGGCCCGGCGGCCAGCGCCGCGTCCACCAGGTCCCGGTCGAGGTGCCCGGCGAAGCCCTCCAGGAAGTCGTACATATAGCCGCGCATGAAGGTGCCGCGACGAATGCCGATCTTGGTGGTGGAGCTCTCGAAGAGGTGATCCGCCTCCAGCGCCACCAGGTCGGTGTCGTGCTCGGCATCCACCGCCATGTGGGCGACGATGCCCACCCCCATGCCGAGGCGCACGTAGGTCTTGATCACGTCGGCGTCGGCGGCGGTGAGCACCACGTTGGGCGACAGGCCGCGCGCCCGGAAGGCATCGTCGAGCTGGGAGCGTCCGGTGAAGCCGAACACGTAGGTGACCAGCGGATAGTCGGCCAGAGCTTCCAGGGTCAGAGTCTCGACCTCGGCCAGCGGATGGTCCTTGGGCACCAGCACGCAGCGATTCCAGCGGTAGCAGGGCAGCAGCACCAGGTCGTTGAACAGATCCAGGGACTCGGTAGCGATGGCGAAGTCGGCCTGGCCATCGCTGACCATCTGGGCGATCTGCTTGGGGGTGCCCTGCTGCATGTGCAGCGCCACGTCGGGGTATTTCTGGGTGAAGTCGCGGATCACCGGCGGCAGCGCATAGCGCGCCTGGGTGTGAGTGGTGGCGATGGAGAGGCTGCCGCGGCGCTCGTCGCTGTGCTCCTGGGCGACGTCCTTGATGTTCTCGGCCAGCCTCAGCACCTGGCCGGCCAGCTCGATGATCGCCTGCCCCGCCGGGGTAACGCGGGTCAGGTGCTTGCCGCTGCGAGCGAAGATCTCGACGCCGAGCTCGTCCTCGAGCAGGCGGATCTGCTTGGAGATACCGGGCTGGGAGGTGAAGAGGCTCTGTGCGGTGGCCGAGACGTTGAGGTTATGGCGTGACACCTCCCAGATGTAACGCAGCTGCTGAAGCTTCATGGCCGCCCTCTCTATGCGTGCTGTCTATGCGTGCTAACTATGGGTGCTGTCTGAGTATTTCGGGCGTGGCAGGCCTTGAAGGCCGGGCCGCCAGGGCGCCTTCAAAATACCTCAAGGACATAAAAAAATAACTTACAATCACTTTATAGCATAACATAACGGGCCCAATGCAACCGCCAGCCATTACCCGACCGAGCGGCGTGGATTTGCCAGCACCCCGGACGATCGCTAACATCGTCCGACCGGGCATGTCCCGCATGCCCCCTTACCCGCTCGATGCAGCGCAACGAAACTGGAGAATCACATGGCCAACAACGTCGATGTCACCAATGCCAACTTCGAGCAGGAAGTCCTCAAGGCCGACGCGCCGGTCCTGCTGAAGTTCTGGGCCCCCTGGTGTGGTCCCTGCAAAGTGATGGCGCCGGTGGTCGACGAGGTTGCCGAAGAGCGCGAAGGTAACCTCAAGGTCGTCAGCATCAACGTGGACGACGCTCCGGAGATCGCCGCCGAACAGGGCGTGCGCGGCGTGCCCACCGTGATGCTGTTCAAGTCCGGCACCAAGGTCGCATCTCTGGTCGGCGCCCAGTCCAAGTCACAGCTGAGCCAGTTCATCGACCAGAACGCCTGATCGCGAGTTCCCCCCTCGTGCTCATCGCCCCGGCCACGGCCGGGGCGAAGTCGTTTAGGACGACGCCTCGAGAGGCTACTCGTCGTCGCGCTCGGAGATTGGCCGATCGGCCTGATCGAGCGGCGAGCCGACCGCCGGCCCCAGCAGGTGTGCGATCCAGCGCGTCTGCGGGTGACTGTCCAGGGCGATCTTCAGGGTCATGGTCAGCACCACCGAGAGCAGCATGCCCACCGCACCGAAGATCCATCCCCAGACCACCAGCGACAGGAAGGCCACCGAGGTGGAGAGCCCCAGGGCGCGTCCCATCACCCGCGGCTCGATGATGTTGCCCATCACGAAGTTCACCCCCAGGTAGGCCGCCGAGAGCAGCATGGCATCGACCAGCCCGCCCTGCGGGGAGACCAGCAGAAGCAGCACCGGCGGCACCGCGGCGATCGCCGAGCCGATGTTGGGAATGTAGTTCAGGGCGAAGGCCAGCACCGCCCACAGCAGGGGGAACTCGACCCCCAGGAACTTGCAGGCCAGCCAGATCAGCGCGCCGGTCGCCAGGCTGATCAGCGTCTTCACGGCCAGGTAGCGCTTGAGGGTGTGACTGAACTCGCTGAAGCGCCGCAGGCTGGGTGCCGGGTTGACCAGGGCCCTGGAGATCTTGTCGCGGAAGTTGAGGGTCTCGAAGAGCAGGAAGATCACCAGCAGCGCCACGACGATGGTCTGCATCATCAGGTTGCCCACCTCGCCGAGCAGCGCCGGGATCCAGCTGCCGAACTTTTCGGCATCGAGCAGCTCCGCCAGGCGGTCGGTGTCGATGGCCAGGCCCAGCCCGGCCAGGCCGTCGAGCAGCCCCAGGTAGTACTGGTAGAGCTTCTGCTCGATCCCCGGCAGGGCCTCGACGAAGGTCCCGAAGCTGTTGACCAGCAGCACGCCGAGCAGCGAGAGGAAGCCGCCGATCACCACCAGCGTCAGCCATACCGAGAGGCGCAGGCTCAGGCCGAGGCGATTGAGCCACTGTACCGGGGCCGTGCAGACCACGGCGATGAACAGCGACAGCAGCAGCGGGACCAGCAGGCTGGACCCCGCCCGCATGCCGGCCACGATCACCACCAGGGCCGCCAGCGCCAGGGTCAGGTTGAGGGGAATACTCTGCTGCTCGTTCTGGGGGGGTGGGGGCATGCCCGATCTCGCGGTCGTCGATGGTCTGCTCATGATGACGGGGCACGATGCAATTGCAAGGCGCGGAACCATCCTCGGGCCGCGGCCTCGAAGCCCGGTATCCCCGACGACAAGGAGAACGTCATGTCCTTCCCACGCCCCGCCCGCGCGCTCTGCCTTCCGGCCCTGGCCGCCCTGCTCTCGCTCGCCCCACCGCTGACCGCCGCGGCCCTGGCGGAGGAGACGCCCCACCGCCTGGACGTTCAGGCCGAGGCCGAGCTCGCGGTGGTGCCCGATCGCGCCACCCTTGAGGCCCGCCTCTGGGAGCATACCCCGGCCGTGGCGCAAACGGCTGACGTAGAAGCCGATGCCGACGCCCTGCGCGAGGCGCGCCGGCGCCTGGAAGAGCGCGCCGCCGCGCTGATCCAGCGCCTGGAGGCTCAGGGGCTTGCCAGCGAGTCGATCACCGCCGGCTCGCTGCAGGTCCAGCCCCAGCGCCTGCCGGACGTGCAGCACGGCGACGACAAGCCGGAGCCGCTGGTGCGCACTCGCCTGCAGCGCCCCCTGAGCATCGAGGTCGAGGATCTCGCGCAGCTGCCGGGGCTGCTCGACGCCCTGACCGAGGCCGGCGTCAACGCCCTGGACGGCGTGCGCTACGATCTGTCCGACCGCGAGGCCGCCACCGACGAGGCGCTGGTTAAGGCGCTGGAGAAGGCGCGCCACAAGGCCGAGCTGATGGCCGAGACGCTGGGCATCGGCCTAGGCGAGGTGATCGTCGCCAGCGAGACCCGCTCGCCGGTATTCCAGCCGCGGATGATGGCGATGAGCGATGCTCGCCCGGAGGGCGCCCCGCGCACGGAGTATCGCCCGGGCACCATCACCATCGAGGCCGGGGTCAACGTCAGCTGGGCAATCGATGGCGAGCCCTGAGCGGCAGCCGGGATAGGCGCTCCCTCCCCCCTAAACGAGAAACCCCACCCGGAGCACTGCCCGGGTGGGGTTTTTATCGATCGTCGCGTTTCTCTTGCGTATACGAACGCGCGCGAGGAAGTCAGGCGTTGATCGTCTCGACGCCGCCCATGTAGGGACGCAGCGCCTCGGGCACGGTGATCGAGCCGTCGGCGTTCTGATGGTTCTCCATCACCGCGATCAGGCAGCGCCCCACTGCCAGGCCGGAGCCGTTGAGGGTATGCAGCAGCTGCGGCTTCTTCTGCTCCGGGTGGCGGAAACGTGCCTGCATGCGCCGCGCCTGGAACTCCTCGCAGTTGGAAATCGAGGAGATCTCGCGGTAGGTCTGCTGGCTCGGCATCCAGACCTCCAGGTCGTAGGTCTTGGCGGCGCCGAAGCCCATGTCGCCGGTGCACAAGGTGACCACCCGATAGGCCAGGCCGAGCGCCTGGAGAATCGCCTCGGCGTGGCCGCGCATCTCTTCCAGGGCCGCGTAGCTCTGCTCCGGCTCGACCATCTGCACCATCTCGACCTTGTCGAACTGGTGCTGGCGGATCATGCCGCGGGTATCGCGGCCGTGGGAGCCTGCCTCGCTGCGAAAGCACGGCGTGTGGGCGGTGAGGCGCACCGGCAGCGACTTGTGCTCGAGGATCTCGTCGCGGGCGAAGTTGGTCAGTGGCACCTCGGCGGTGGGGATCAGGTGGAAGCCTCGCTCGTCGTCCAGGCGGAAGAGATCCTCGCCGAACTTGGGCAGCTGGCCGGTGCCGTAGAGCGAGGCCTCGTTGACCATGAAGGGGACGTAGCACTCCTCGTAGCCGTGCTCGAGGGTCTGGGTGTCGAGCATGAACTGGGTGAGTGCCCGATGCAGCCGCGCGATGGGCCCGCGCATCACGGCGAAGCGCGAGCCGGTGAGCTTGGCCGCCAGCTCGAAGTCCAGGTCGCCCTTGAGCGCTCCCAGGTCAACGTGGTCGCGGACCTCGAAGTCGAAGGCCCGCGGCGTGCCCCAGCGGTGCAGCTCGACGTTCTCCTCCTCGCTCTGGCCCTGCGGCACGCTCTCGTGGGGCAGGTTGGGAATCTCGCTGACCAGGGCGTCCCATTCGGCCTGCACCTCGGCGAGGCGGGCCTTGGCGGCATCGAGCCGCTCGCCGAGATCGCTCACCTCGGCCAGCAGGGGCTGGATGTCCTCGCCCTGGGACTTGGCCTTGCCAATCGACTTGGAGCGGGTGTTGCGCTCGTTCTGCAGAGACTCGGTCTCGGCCTGCAGCTCGCGGCGCCGGGACTCCAGCGCTTCGAGACGCTGGGTATCGAGGTCGTAGCCCCGCGTGGCCAATCGTTGGGCGACCGCGTCGGGGTCGCTGCGCAGCAGTTTGGGATCGAGCATGGCATCCAGTCCGTTGCAGTCGGTGAAGGAAGGTCGGGCGGTGAAAATCAGGCCGACCATTGTAGGCAAAAGGGGGCGGGGGCGCCACGCGACGGGGCCTGCGGGATGCGCGCCACCGCCCTCTCGCGGTAGAGTAGGACCACCCCTTCCCCCCGCCTGGCCCTGCCCAGGCGGCGCCACCATTGAACACGACGCCATGATCGCACGCTTGGACACCGCTGACGCCAGCACCCTGCCGGGCCTCGATGCCCGCTACCTGCGCTTTCTCGAGGCGCTGAAAGCCGACGGCTTCGAGGGCGAGATCACCCCGGACTATGCCGCCCGCACGGTGCTCGCCACCGACAACTCCATCTATCAGCGCCTTCCCCAGGCCGTGTTGAGCCCGAAGCACAGCGAGGACCTTGAGCGCATCGCCCGCCTGGCCGGGCGCGAGGCGCATCGCGAGGTGGTGCTCACGCCGCGCGGCGGCGGCACCGGCACCAACGGCCAGTCGCTCACCGACGGCCTGGTGGTGGACGTCTCGCGGCACATGAACGCCATCCTCGACATCGACGTCGAGCATCACCGGGTGCGCGTCCAGGCCGGGGTGGTCAAGGACCAACTCAACGCTGCCCTGAAGCCCCACGGACTCTTCTTCGCGCCGGATCTCTCCACCTCCAACCGCGCCACCATCGGCGGCATGATCTCCACCGACGCCAGCGGCCAGGGCAGCTGCGAGTACGGCAAGACCCGCGACCACGTGATCGAGCTCGAGACCGTGCTGCTGGGCGGCGAGCGCCTGATCAGCCGTCCGCTGGCCGACGACGAGCTCGCGCCGCTCTGTGAGCGCGAAGACGTCATCGGCATGGCCCACCGCACCGCCCGTGAGATCATCGACACCCAGCGCGGGCTGATCGAAGCCGTCTTCCCGCCGCTCAACCGCTGCCTGACCGGCTACGACCTGGCGCACCTGCGAGACGACCAGGGCCGACTCGACCTCAACAGCCTGCTGTGCGGCTCGGAGGGCTCGCTCGGCCTGCTCGACGAGGCGGTTCTGAACGTGCTGCCGATTCCCAAGCACTCGACCCTGGTCAACGTGCGCTATGCGGGCTTCATGGACGCGCTGCGCGACGCTCGGGCGCTGATGGGCTCTTCACAAGACCAGCCGCAGGCGCTCGGCTCTTCACAAGATCAGCCGCAGGTGCAGCCCACCTCCATCGAGACGGTGGACGACACCGTGCTGCTGCTCGCCATGGAGGACTTCGTCTGGGACAGCGTCGCCGAGTTCTTTCCCTCCGGCGACACGCCGGTGCGCGGCATCAACCTGGTCGAGTTCAACGACGACGACCCCGAGCGGCTGGCCCGGCGGGTCGAGGCCTTCTGCCGTCACCTGGAAACGGACGCGGGCGTCGAGCGCCTCGGCTTCACCCTGGCCGAGGGTCGGGCGCAGATCCAGCGGGTCTACGCCATGCGCAAGCGCGCCGTGGGCCTTCTGGGCAATGCCAAGGGCGAGAAGCGCCCGATCCCCTTCGTCGAGGACACCGCGGTGCCGCCGGAGCACCTGGCGGACTTCATCGCGGAGTTCCGCGCCGCCCTCGACGCCCGGGGGCTCGCCTACGGCATGTTCGGCCACGTGGATGCCGGGGTGCTCCACGTGCGCCCGGCGATCGACATGAAGGACCCCGAGCAGGAGCGGCTGATCCGCGAGGTCTCCGACGAGGTGGCCGCGCTGACGCAGAAGTACGGCGGCCTGCTGTGGGGCGAGCACGGCAAGGGCGTGCGCTCCGAGTACTCCCCCGGCTTCTTCGGCGAGCTCTACCCCAGCCTGCAGCGGGTCAAGGCGGCCTTCGATCCCCATAACCAGCTCAATCCCGGCAAGATCGCCACGCCGCTTTCCTTATCCACCCCACCCGAAGACGTGGGAACCCCGCCCGAGACCGCAGGAAAGACCATCCCGCCCGACGACGCGTCTCTCTCCATCCCGCCCGACGCCGCGGGCAGGGCCTCCTCGGCAGAGAATGGGACGCGCGCAACGTCGAGTGACGACGCCAAGGAGCAGGCGGTGAAGTTCGTCGACCCCGGCCTGCTGGCCATCGACGGCGTGCCCACCCGCGGCCAGCTCGATCGCACCATCGACGAGCGGGTCTGGCAGGCCCACGCCGCCACCGTCTACTGCAATGGCAACGGCGCCTGCTACAACTACGATCCCCACGACGCCATGTGCCCCTCCTGGAAGGCGACCCGCGATCGGGTCCACTCGCCCAAGGGGCGTGCCAGCCTGATCCGCGAGTGGCTGCGCTTGCAGGGCGAGGCCGGCGTCGACCTGATCGAGGAGTCGCGCCGCCAGCGCGCCGAGGGGGCCTGGGGCTTCGTCAAGCGCTTCCCCCGCCGCGCCCTCAACACCTGGCGCCGCGACCGCAAGGCGGACTTTTCCCACGAGGTCTACGACGCCATGGCCGGGTGTCTCGCCTGCAAGTCCTGCGCCGGCCAGTGCCCGGTGAAGGTCAACGTGCCGGATTCCCGCTCGCGCTTCCTCGAGGCCTACCACGGCCGCTACCTGCGCCCGGCGCGAGACTATGTGGTCGGCGGCATGGAGTTCCTTCTCCCCGCCCTGTCCAAGATTGCCCCGCTCTATAACGCCGCCATGGGCAACCGCCTGGTCGACCGTCTGCTGGCGGGCCCCGTCGGCCTGGTCGACAGCCCCCGACTCTCCCGGGCGAGCCTCAAGAAGCAGCTCGCCGCCTGGGGCGTGGCAGAGGCCACGCCGACCTCGCTCGGCCTGCTCACCGAGTCCCAGAAGGCCAGGAGCGTGGTGCTCGTGCAGGACGCCTTCACCAGCCACTTCGAGGCGCGGCTGGTCATGGACATCGTCGAGCTGCTCTCGCGGCTCGACGTGCGGGTCTTCGTGGCGCCCTTCTCGCCCAACGGCAAGCCGCTGGACGTTCAGGGCTTCCAGGGCGCCTTCGCGCGCACCGCCGAGAAGCAGGCCCGGCGCCTGCGCACGCTGGCCGAGTTCGGCGTGCCGCTGGTCGGCATCGACCCGGCGATGACCCTCACCTACCGCCAGGAGTACGTGAAGGCGCTGGGGCCGGACGCGGTGCCCGAGGTGCTGATGCTCCAGGAGTGGCTGGTGACCCAGACACCGAGCCTGGCGCGCGTCGCCGCCTCCGATGCGGGCCGCGATCCCGGCTTCCGGCTGCTCTCCCACTGCACTGAGAAGACTAACGCCCCGGGCAGCCCCAAAGCCTGGCAGCAGCTGTTCGCCGCCTTCGGCCTGGAGCTCGAGCTGCTCAGTACCGGCTGCTGCGGCATGTCCGGCACCTACGGTCACGAGGCCCGAAACCTCGAGACCTCCCGGACCATCTATGCCCAGTCCTGGCAGCCCCAGGTGGAGAGCGAAGCCAACGCCGGCCGGCTTCTGGCCACCGGCTACTCCTGCCGCAGCCAGGTAAAGCGCTTCTCGAACGCGGCCCTGCCCCACCCGCTGCAGGCCCTGCTGGGCAGGCTCAAGCAGCGCTGAGCCCCCGACGTCCACCGGCAGCACGCCGGTGGGCGCCGAATCGCTAGGACACTGCGGGAGCCCGAGGCGCATCCATGAACCGCACCCTGATTCTCGTCGGACTGCTGATCGTCGCCGCGGGCCTGCTCTGGCCCTGGCTTTCGAGGCTGCCCTTCGGTCACCTCCCCGGGGACATCGTGATCCGCCGCGAACACGTCACCGTCTACGTCCCGATCACCACCATGATTCTGGTCAGTCTCGTCGTCTCCACCATACTGTGGCTGTTCCAGCGCTGAGCCGACGGGCCGTCCCGGCGCTACGCTGAAGCCGTACCCGTGAACGGGATGAGCCCATGGCAAATCGTTTCACGCTGCTGCTGGCCTGCTGGGGTCCCCTCTCCTGGGCACAGGCACCCGATGGCCTCGACAGCCTGGTGGGCAATGGAGAACCCTCCGGCAGCGCGGCCTTGCCCACCATCACGGTGACGGCCCCGTGACTCGCCCGCGACCTCTACGATACCCCGGCCGCTGACCCGGGAGGATATCCAGAGGGGCCAGCAGGGTATTCGCCTGGATGAGTCCCTGGTGACGGTTCCCGGTGTCTTCCTGCAGAACCGAGACAACTTCGCCCAGGGCCAGCGGATCGCCGTCCGGGGCTTCGGTGCCCGGGCTGCCTAGCCGGCTGTGGATGAACCGCCTGACCTGGTACGGCAGCGGCGAGCGCTTCACCACCTTGGAAGCCCAGTACACAGGCTCCTTCTACGCCGACAACGCCAACCAGGTGCAGATTCCCAGCCACTGGCTGGCCAACCTGCGCGCTGGCGACACCTGGCGCCTCGCGACTCGGGCTACAGGTCGGTATCCGCAACCTGCTGGACGAGGACTACAACGAGAAGGTGCGCATCAATGCCTTCGGAGGGCGCTACTACGAGCCGGCGCCTGGTACCACCTGGTTCGCGGGGCTCGAGCTCGGCTTCTGAGCCGCTCACGATGTAGAAAACGACAACGGGCAGCCTAGGCTGCCCGTTGTCGCTCGTTCTTACACGCGAGGGATCAGAAGAAAAGCCGGCGCAGCGCCTCGCCGGGCTCGGCCTCGCGCACGAAGGCCTCGCCCACCAGGAAGGCGTTGACGTCGTGCTCGCGCATGCGCAGCACGTCATCGCGGCGGTGGATGCCGGACTCGGTGACCACGGTGACGCCGGCCGGTATACGCGGCAGCAGCTCCAGGGTGGTCTCGAGGCGGGTATCGAAGGTGTGCAGGTCGCGGTTGTTGATGCCCACCAGGGCGAGGTCGAGCTTGAGGGCCCGCTCGAGCTCGAGGGCGTCGTGGACCTCCACCAGCACGTCCATGCCGAGTTCGACGGCCTGGCGGTGAAGGTCCGCCAGTCGGGCATCGTCCAGGGCGGCGACGATCAGCAGGATGCAGTCCGCGCCGATGGCCCGCGCCTCGCTCACCTGGTAGCCCTGGGTGATGAAGTCCTTGCGGATCACCGGCAGGTCGCAGGCCGCGCGCGCCTCGATCAGGTCGTCCTCGTGGCCCTGGAAAAAGTCGGCGTCCGTCAACACCGAGAGGCAGGCGGCCCCGCCCTCGGCGTAGCTCGCGGCGATCTCACCGGGCCGGAAGTCCTCGCGCATCACGCCCTTGGAGGGCGAGGCCTTCTTGATCTCGGCGATCACCGCCGGATCGCCGGCGCGGATCCGCCGGTCGAGGGCGGCGACGAAGCCTCGCGGGGCGTCCTGCTCGGCGGCCAGGCGCAGGAGAGACTGCTCGGAAACGGCGCGCGAGCGCTCGGCCACCTCCTCTTCCTTGCGGGACAGGATGCGCTCGAGGATGGTCGGCAGGGCGGATGCGTCGGTCATGTCGGGCCTCACTGGTTGAACACGCGGGTGAAGTTGGCAAGCTCCTTGAGCTTCTCCAGCGGCAGCTTCGAGGCCTGGGCATCCTGGGCCATGGCGACGCCCTCCTTGAGGGTATCGGCGACCCCGGCAGCGTAGAGCGCGGCGCCTGCGTTGAGCGCGACGATGTCGGCGGCGGGCCCCTCGCCCACCAGCGCCTGCTCGACCAGCCGCAGGCTGTCCTCGGCGGTCTTGACGCGCAGCGGGTCGAGCGATTGGCGCTCGATCCCGAACTCTTCGGGGGTGATGGTGTACTCGCGAATCTCACCGTCCTTGAGCTCGGCGACCAGAGTCGGCTGAGCCAGCGAGATCTCGTCCAGGCCGTCCTCGGCATGCACCACCAGCACGTGCTCGCTGCCCAGGCGGCGCAGCACCTCGGCCATCAGCGGCACCAGCTCGGGGGCGTAGACGCCGAGCACCTGGTTGGGCGCACCGGCCGGATTGGTCAGCGGCCCAAGGATGTTGAACAGGGTGCGCACGCCCATCTCGCGGCGCGGCGCCACGGCGTAGCGCATGGCGGGGTGGTGGTTGGGGGCGAACATGAAGCCGACGCCCACCTGCTCGATGCAGCGCCCGACCTGAGCGGCATCGAGGTCCAGGTGGATGCCCGCCACGGCGAACAGGTCGGCGCTGCCCGAAGAGGAGGAGACGCCGCGGTTGCCGTGCTTGGCGACATGCGCGCCGCCGGCGGCCACCACGAAGCTCGCCGCCGTGGAGACGTTGAACAGATTCGCTCCGTCGCCGCCGGTGCCGACGATGTCGACCACGTTGTCGGCGGTGAGCCGCACCGGGGACATCAGCTCGCGCATCACCTGGGCGGCGGCGCTGATCTCTTCGGCGGTCTCGCCCTTCATCGCCATGCCCATCAGGAAGGCGGCGATCTGCGGCTCGCTGGCTTCGCCGGTCATGATCTGGCGCATCACGGCGTGGGTCTCATCGAAGCTCAGGTTCTCGCGGCGCATCACCGCGCCGATGGCCTCTCGCATCTGCATCATGGTTCTCCTCGAATCAGGCACGGTCCAGCGGCGCCGTCGGGCGACGTTTCAGGAAGTTGGCCAGGAGCTCATGGCCCTGGCGGGTGAGGATAGACTCGGGGTGGAACTGCACGCCCTCCACATCCAGCGTGCGGTGGCGAAGCCCCATGATCAGCCGGGGGGTGACGTCGTCCTCGTCGCACCAGGCGGTGACCTCCAGGCAGTCGGGCAGGCCCTCGCGCTCCACCACCAGCGAGTGGTAGCGCGTCACCTCCAGCGGATCCTCGAGGCCCTCGAACACACCCTGACCCCGGTGGCGGATCCGCGAGGTCTTGCCGTGCATCACCTGGGGGGCGCGCACGACCCGACCACCATAGACCTGGCCGATCGACTGGTGGCCCAGGCAGACGCCGAGCACCGGGATGCGGCCGGCGAAGCGGCGGATGGCGGCCATGGAGATGCCCGCTTGGTCGGGGGTACAGGGGCCCGGGGAGATCACCAGGTGACTCGGCGCCAGCGCCTCGATCTCCTCCAGGGTGATGGCGTCGTTGCGGTGGGTCGCCACCTCGGCGCCCAGCTCCCCGAGGTACTGGACCACGTTGAAGGTGAAGCTGTCGTAATTGTCGATCATCAGCACGGACATGGTGCGCTCTCCGGCATTCGCCCGGCCAGGGCCGGACGACAGGAATCAGGGGTCACTCGAGGTTGTCCAGGCCGCGCTCGGCCATGGCCACGGCGCGGAACAGGGCACGGCCCTTGTTGAGGGTCTCCTGCCACTCCATCTCTGGCACCGAGTCGGCGACGATGCCCGCGCCGGCCTGGACGTGCAGCTGGCCGTCCTTGATCACCGCGGTGCGGATGGCGATGGCGGTGTCCATGTTGCCGTGCCAGGAGAGGTAGCCCACGGCGCCGGAGTAGACGCCGCGCTTGACCGGCTCCACCTCGTCGATGATCTCCAGCGCGCGGATCTTGGGGGCGCCGGAGACGGTGCCCGCCGGGAAGGTGGCGCGCAGCACGTCCATGGCGGAGAGCCCCGGCTTCAGGCGCCCGACGACGTTGGAGACGATGTGCATCACGTGGGAGTAGCGCTCCACCACCATCTGGTCGGTCACCGTCACCGAGCCGGTCTCGCTGATGCGCCCTACGTCGTTGCGCCCCAGGTCGATCAGCATCAGGTGTTCTGCGAGCTCCTTGGGATCATTGAGCAGCTCGGCCTCCAGCGCCCGATCCTCCTCCTCGCTATGGCCGCGCTTGCGGGTGCCGGCGATGGGACGCACGGTGACCTCGCCGTCCTCCAGACGCGTAAGGATCTCCGGCGAGGAGCCGGCCACCTGGTGATCGCCCAGGTTCAGGTAGAACATGTAGGGCGACGGATTGAGACTGCGCAGGGCGCGATAGAGGTCCAGCGGCGCGGCCCGGTAGGGGATCGACATGCGCTGGGAGGGCACGCACTGCATGACGTCGCCGGCCAGCACGTACTCCTTGATCTGCTCCACCGCCGCCTTGAAGCCCTCTTCGGTGAAGCCCGAGGTGAAGTCGCCCTCCTCTACCGCCGCGCGGCCCGTGCCGGGGCTGACAGTGTTGTGGGTGGCGCTGCGCAGGCGCATCTCGAGGCGCTCCAGGCGCTCCACGGCCCGCGCGTAGGCGGCGTCCTCGGCCGGGTCGGCGTGGGTCCAGAGGGCCAGCCGCCCGGAGAGGTTGTCGAACACCACCAGGTCGTTGCAGACCATCAGCAGGATGTCCGGCACGTCCAGCGGATCGGCCTTGGCCTCGACCCGGGGGCCGCGCAGGCGCGGCTCGATGTAGCGGATGGTCTCGTAGCCGAAGTAGCCCACCAGGCCGCCGTCGAAGCGCGGCTGGTCGTCCAGGCGCGGCACCTTGAAGCGGGCCTGGAAGCGCTCGATCCACACGAGGGGATCCTCCACCTCCACGGCGCCCTGCTGCTGGTCGTCGACGATATGGCGGACGGTGAAGCCGCGCACCTCGATGCGCTCGCGGCACGGCAGGCCGATGATCGAGTAGCGCCCCCACTTCTCGCCGCCCTGCACGGACTCGAGCAGGAAGGTCCAGGGCGCGTCGGCGAGCTTCAGGTAGGTCGAGAGCGGGGTATCGAGGTCGGCCAGCACCTCGCGGGTGACCGGAATACGGTTGTAGCCGGCATCGGCCAGCTCATGAAAGCGCTCGGGGGTCATCATGCCCGGGTCCTCGCGGTGGAGAGAAAGACACTGGTGTTCGGGGGGAGGACGCCGCCTGGGGCGCCCGGTCAGGCGAGCGTCACCATCGCCAGCCGCCGATCAGGCCGGGGCGCGAGAGGAGGCGGTCAGTAGAGCGGCGGGCGGGGGCATCCAGCGTCATGGGGTGTCCATCGGAGGAGATCGCGAGATCCGTTATAACAAAAAACTATCGTTATCAGGCTCATTATAGCCCGAACAAAATCACCCTAAACGAGTTCCGCAAGCGATTCAACCGTGCCATCCGGGCGGCTCAGCGCCACCGGTTCGCCGTGATTGTAGCCGTAGGGGACCGCCAGGGTGCGAAAGCCCGCGGCGCGGCCGGCCTCGATGTCGTGGCGCGAGTCGCCGACCATCAGGCAGGCCGAGGGTGCCACGTCGAAGTGCGCCGCCACGTGCAACAGCGGCGCCGGGTCGGGCTTCTTCGCCGCCAGGCTGTCGCCCCCCAGGCAGAGCGCGAAGTAAGGCGTCAGCTCGAAGGCGTCGAGGAGCGGCGCGATGAAGGCGCTCGGCTTGTTGGTCACCAGCGCCAGGGGCAGCCCGCGCGCGGCAAGGGCCGCCAGCGCCTCCCGCGCCCCGGGATAGAGCCGAGTGTGGGTGCAGGGCGCGCGGCCGTAGTGATCGAGAAAGCCCCGGTGGGCACGCGCCAGCAGCGCCTCGTCCGGCGCCTCGCCCTGCGCCCCCTCGAGCGAGCGCGCCATCAGCGTGAGCGAGCCGTTGCCCACCCAGTCGCGCACCCGGGCCTCGCCCTGGGGCGCCAGGCCGAGCTCCGCCAGGGCGGCATCGGCCGCCACGGCCAGGTCCGGCACGGAATCGACCAGGGTGCCGTCCAGGTCTAAGGCCACCAGTCGAATGTCGTTGAGGATGGGGTGCATGACGCCTCTCGTCGGGTGAGTCGAAGGCCCATTATGCCGGAGCGGCCATGGGCAGGAAATCGGCGGAGGCTTATGCTGGAGCCTCAACCTTTCGGGAGAGTGACATGAACCTGCCAAGAATCGTCGTGGTCGGCGGGGGCGCCGGCGGCCTCGAGCTGGTCACCCGGCTCGGCCGCAAGCTGGGCAAGCGCGGCCGCGCCGAGATCGTGCTGGTCGACCGCAACGCCACCCACATCTGGAAGCCGCTGCTGCATGAGGTCGCCACCGGGGCGCTGGACTCGGGACTGGACGAGATCTCCTACCAGGCGCACTCGAGCCTTCACGGCTATCGGTTCCAGCGCGGCACCCTGAGCGGCATCGACCGCGAGGCCCGCACCCTGACGCTCGCCCCGGTGCTCGATGACGCCGGCGATGAGGTGCTGCCCGCCCGGGAGCTCGCCTACGACCAGCTGGTGCTGGCGCTGGGCAGCGTCAGCAACGACTTCGACACCCCCGGCGTCGGCGAGCACTGCCACTTCCTCGACAGCCCCCACCAGGCTGAGGCTTTTCGCCAGGAGATGCTCAACACCTTCCTGCGCCACAACGACCCGCGCCGCGAGCGGCCGGCGCGCATGGCGGTGGGCATCGTCGGCGCCGGCGCCACGGGGGTCGAGCTCGCCGCGGAGCTCCACGAGGCCTCGCGGATGCTGCACAGCTACGGAGTCACTTCCCTGGACAGCGACCGGCTCGAGGTGCACCTGATCGAGGCCGCGCCGCGGGTCCTGCCGGCGCTGCCGGAACGCATCAGCGAGGCGGTACACCGGGAGCTCGAACGGCTGGGGGTGAAGATCCATGCCGAGACCCGCGTGACCCAGGTGGAGGCCGCGGCGATCCATACCGCCGACGGCGCACGCATCGAGATCGATCTCGGCGTCTGGGCGGCGGGCATCAAGGCGCCGGCCCTGCTATCGGAACTGGGCCTGCCGACGGAGAAGAACCACCGGCTCAAGGTCCACGAGACCCTGCAGAGTATTGAGGATTCCCGGGTGTTCGCCCTGGGAGACTGCGCCAGCTGCCCGCAGTCAGACGGCAGCACGGTGCCGCCGCGTGCCCAGGCCGCCCATCAGCAGGTCGCCACCCTGTACCACAACCTGCAGGCCCAGCTCGCCGACAAGCCGCTCAAGTCCTTCGTCTACCGGGACCGCGGTTCGCTGATCTCGCTGGCGCACTTCGACGCCATCGGCAGCCTGATGCGCGGCGCCTCGGCGCGCAGCCTGTTCATCGAGGGGCACCTGGCGAAGTTCTTCTACGCCTCGCTCTATCGCATGCACCAGCGCGCCATCCACGGCACTCTGAAGACCGGCCTGATGGTCGTGGTCGACGGGCTCAACCGCTTCTTGAAGCCGCGCCTGAAGCTGCACTAAAAATTGATAACTCAATGCCCAAGAGATGAGTACCAGGGATAAGGCGCAGCGAGGGTCCTACGCCATGGATGGCGTCGGTAGCGCCCAGGGAAGGGTTCACAGCGCCCTCGCGATGGTCCGGCACTCCGGGGCTTATCGCTGGGAGCTATTGCTTTCGATATACCATGACCATAAACGACACGGGCCCCAGCCAAGGCCGGGGCCCGTGTCGTTTTAAGGTGAGAGGCTCAGCGCTCGCCGAGCCCTCCCGAGGCGTCACCGTGGTGATAGACGTGCACGTCGCGCTGGGGAAAGGGAATGCTGATGCCCTCGCGATCGAAGCGACGCTTGATCTCCTCGGTCATCTCCCAGTGGACGTCCCAGTAGTCGCCGGCGCTGACCCAGGGGCGCACGATCCAGGTCACGCTGGAGTCGCCCATGGCGCTCATGCGGATGTTCGGCGCGGGATCAACCAGCACCCGGGAGTCGTCGGCCACCACGCCTTGCAGCACGCGACGCACGGTGTCGATGTCGGCCTCGTAGCCGACCCCCACCGCCAGGTCGACCCGACGGGTGTCGTGAGCCGAGACGTTGGTGATGGCGCCGCTCATCATCTGGCCGTTGGGCACGATGATCTTGCGGTTATCGCCGGTCTTGAGCTCGGTGGTGAAGATCTGCACGTCCTCGATCACCCCGGCCACGCCGCCCGCCTCGACGTAGTCGCCGATCTTGTAGGGGCGAAAGATGATCACCAGCACCCCGGCGGCGAAGTTTGCCAGCGATCCCTGGAGGGCGAGGCCGATGGCCAGGCCGGCGGCACCGATCACCGCGATCAACGAGGTGGTCTGGATACCGACCTGGCTGATCGCCGCCAGCACCACGAAGGCCAGCAGCAGGGCATAGAGGATATTGCCCAGAAACTTGACCAGCAGCGGATCGACCTTGCCGCGCTGCATGGCCTTGAGCGAGAGCCGGTGCACGAGATTCGCCGCCCAGCGCCCGACCACGAAGATGGCGGCGGCCGCCACCAGGTTGATCACGAAGTTGGTGCCCTGCATCTGGACGAAATCACTGAGCCATTGGCTATTCATTCGGTGCTCCCTGTGCTGGCGAGGCCGCGCCCCGCGTCCATGGTGATCATTCGCCGGCCCGGCGCCGGGCCAGCCACTGCCGTTTCGCCGCGGCGCTCAGGCGCTTGACGGCGGCTTCCTGGCGCAGCGCCGCGCCGTGCTCGCCGACGCATTCGCGATGCACCAACGTAAGCGGCCCCTTGCCACGCAGCGCCTTGGCGCCGCGGCCGGCACGATGCTCGGCCAGGCGTCGGTCGACGTCGGTGGAGATCCCGGTATAGAGCGCCCCCGCCGCGGTCTCGACCAGGTACAGGTACCAGAGGCGCTCGGCGGCCGGGGGCGGCGCATCGGCGGCGCTCATCGGGCCGCCTCAGGCGCCGGCCAGGGCCCGACGGAAGTCGCCGATCACCCCGTCGTAGCGGTGCGGGTCGGCCGCGTTGCGCGCCTTGAACACGGCCGAGCCGGCGACGAAGGTGTCCGCGCCGGCACGGGCGATCTCGGCGATGTTGTCGACCTTGACCCCGCCGTCGACCTCCAGGCGGATCGGACGCCCCGAGGCATCGATGCGGCGGCGCACCTCGCGCAACTTGTCGAGGGTACCGGGGATGAACGACTGGCCGCCGAAGCCCGGGTTGACGCTCATCAGCAGGATCATGTCGACCTTGTCCATCACGTAGTTGAGGAAGGAGAGCGGCGTGGCCGGGTTGAACACCAGGCCCGCCTTGCAGCCGCCGTCGCGGATCAGCTGCAGGGAGCGATCGATGTGATCGGAGGCCTCCGGGTGGAAGGTGATGTAGCTGGCCCCGGCATCGATGAAGTCGCCGATCAGCCGATCCACCGGCCTGACCATCAGGTGGGCATCGATGGGCGCGGTCACGCCGTGCTTACGCAAGGCCTCGCAGACCATCGGCCCGATGGTCAGGTTGGGCACGAAGTGATTGTCCATCACGTCGAAGTGGACGATGTCCGCGCCGGACGCCAGCACATCGTCCACCTCCTCGCCCAGGCGGGCGAAATCGGCGGAGAGAATCGAGGGCGCAAGCTGGAAATCGAGTCGGGAGTCGGTCATGGCGACGATCGGTTCCTGTAAGAGTCGAGAGGCACGATGGGCGGCATTCTAGCAGCATCTCGCCCCCCGCCGTATGGCTTGCAGGTTCGCCACACCCGGCCGATAGTGATCAGGGCACGCCCCACCTTCAACGGAGAAACCCGATGATGACCCGCTGCCTGTCGCATCCTTTGAGTGCCGGCCTGCTGGCCGGCACGCTGCTCTTCGCCCCACCGCTGCTCGCCCAGCCGGCCATCCTCGAAGGCGAGCGCTTCCAACCCCAGGAGGGCGCCGAGGGCATGGTGGCGACCAGCCACTTCCTGGCCTCCCGGGTCGCCCACGATGTGCTCGCCGCCGGGGGCAACGCCGTGGACGCCGCCGTCACCGCGGGCTTCGCGCTGGCCGTCACCCAGCCCCGCTCGGGCAACATCGGCGGCGGCGGCTTCATGCTGATCTCCGACGAGGGCAGCGACGAGGTCATCGCCATCGACTACCGGGAGGAGGCCCCCGCGGCCGCCACCGAAACCATGTTCCAGGACGAGGACGGCAACGCCGTCTCCGAATGGTCGCGCTTCACCCATCGCGCCGCCGGCGTGCCAGGCACCGTGGCGGGGCTGGCCCTGGCGCTGGAGGAGTACGGCACCCTGAGCCTCGCCGAGGCCCTGGCGCCGGCGATCCGGCTCGCCGAGGAGGGCTTCGCGGTGCCCCAGCGCTTCGTCGACGGGGTGAGCGCGACCAGCGAGCGCCTGACCCAGTGGGACTCGACCAAGGCAATGTTCTTCAAGGAGGACGGCAGCCCCTATGAGGTCGGCGACACCTTCCGCCAGCCGGACCTGGCGGCGACCCTCAAGCGCATCGCCGAGCAGGGCGCCCGCGAGTTCTACGAGGGCGAGACCGCCGAGCTGATCGTCGCCGAGATGGAGCGCCACGACGGCCTAATCACCCGCGAGGACCTGGCCGGTTACCAGCCGGTGATCCGCGAACCGAGCCACGGCAACTACCGCGGCTACGACGTCTACGCCATGAGCCCGCCCTCCTCCGGTGGCGCGCACATCGTGCAGATGCTCAATATCCTCGAGGCCTACGACATCGGCGACATGGGCTTCGGCGCCGCCAATACCATGCACCTGATGGCCGAGGCGATGAAGCGTGCCTACGCCGACCGCTCGGAGTACCTGGGCGACACCGACTTCGTCGACGTGCCGCTCGAGGGCATCACCTCCGAGGGCTATGCCGACGAGCTGCGCGCCGAGATCGCCATGGATCGCGTCACGCCGAGCGAGGAGATCGCCCCCGGCAACCCGCTGCCCTACGAGTCCAACGAGACCACCCACTTCTCCATCGCCGACGACGACGGCCTGGCGGTCTCCAACACCTACACCATCAACTTCAGCTACGGCTCGGGGATCGCCGTCGCGGGCGCCGGCTTCCTGCTCAACAACGAGATGGACGACTTCTCCGCCAAGCCCGGCGTACCCAACGCCTACGGCCTGATCGGCGGCGCGGCCAACAAGATCGAGCCCGGCAAGCGCATGCTGTCGTCGATGACGCCGACCATCGTCAAGCAGGACGGCAAGAACTTCCTGATCACCGGCAGCCCCGGCGGCTCGCGGATCATCACCACCACCCTGCAGGTGCTGATGAACGTCATCGACCACGACATGAACATCCAGTCGGCGGTCAGCGCCCCGCGCATCCACCACCAGTGGCTGCCCGACGAGCTGCGCATCGAGGCCGGCTTCAGCCCTGACACCCTGGAACTGCTCGAGGGCAAGGGCCACACCATCAGCCAGGAGTCGGCAATGGGCGCCGCCCAGTCGATCGTGATCGAGGACGGTCGCTTCTACGGGGGCGCCGACCCGCGGCGCTCCACCTCCTCCGCCATGGGGCTCTAGGCCCGAAATAGCCCCAGGCAGACCACTTCACGTCCCCCGCACCACCCCGGCGCCCTCGGCCTCACCGAGGGCGCCGGCATTTTAGCGTCGACGGATACATTAATTCTTAAATAGAATAAAAGATGGCATTGTAATTCCATTGCGCGCTGTTTACCTTGACCTTCTAAGGAAACCGTCGCCCCAAGGAGTCACCATGTCGCCGCTGCCCCTCTTCCGCCGCACCCTCGTCGTCTCCGCCATTGCCCTGGGCGTGGTGGCCCCGGTCATGGCCGAGGAGCGCGAACTGCTCAACTCCTCCTATGACATCGCCCGGGAGCTCTTCGCGACCGTCAACCCGGCCTTCAAGGATCACTGGGAAGCGACGCACGACGACACCCTGACCATCAAGCAGTCCCACGGCGGCTCCTCGGCCCAGGCCCGTGCGATCCTCCAGGGCCTGCGTGCCGACGTGGTCACCTACAACCAGGTCACCGACGTCCAGGTGCTGGCCGATGCCGGCCTGGTCGCCAAGGACTGGCAGCAGCAGCTGCCCAACAACGCCTCGCCCTACTACTCCACCACCGCCTTCCTGGTGCGCAAGGGCAACCCCCTGGGCATCGAGAGCTGGGACGACCTGGCCGCCGAGGGCGTCGAGCTGGTGTTCCCCAACCCCAAGACCTCCGGCAACGGCCGCTACACCTACCTCGCCGCCTGGGGCGCCGCCGAGCGCGCCTTCGACGGCGACGAGGAGCGGGTGACGACGTTCATGCGCGACTTCCTCGGCAACGTCAAGGTCTTCGACACCGGCGGCCGCGGCGCCACCACCAGCTTCATCGAGCGCGGCATCGGCGACGTGCTGATCAGCTTCGAGTCCGAGGTCAACAACATCCGCCAGGAGTACGGCAGCGACGACTACGAGGTGATCGTGCCGCCGGTCAGCATCCTGGCCGAGTTCCCGGTGGCCGTGGTCGAGGAGAACGCCGAGCGCAACGACACCCTCGAGCTGGCCCGCGACTACCTCGAGTTCCTCTACGCCGAGGACACCCAGCGGCTGCTGGCCGGCTTCAACTATCGGGTGCATGACGAGACCGTGGTGGCGGAGTTCGCCGACCAGTTCCCCGAGACGGAGCTTCTGAAGGTGGAAGACGTCTTCGGCGGCTGGGACGTGGCCATGGAGACCCACTTCGCCAGCGGCGGCCGGCTCGACCAGCTGCAGCGCCGCTAAGCGCGCGGAGCCTTCGCCATGAGCCAACGCGCCGCCGGGTCCCGCCTGGCCCTGCCCTTCCCCGGCCGCACCCAGCGGGTGCTGCCGGGCTTCGGGCTCTCGCTCGGCATCAGCCTGACCTTCGTCTCGCTGGTGCTGCTGCTGCCGTTGACCGGCCTGGTGGGCCAGCTGGCCGGCCTGTCGCTCGGCGAGTACTGGGCCATCATCAGCGAGGCCCGGGTGGTGGCGAGCTACGCGATCACCCTCGGCGCCGCCGCGGTGGCGGCGCTGGTCAACGCCGCCTTCGGCCTGCTGCTGGCCTGGGTGCTGGTGCGCTACGACTTCCCCGGCAAGCGCGCCCTGGATGCGCTGATGGACCTGCCCTTCGCCCTGCCCACCGCGGTAGCCGGCATCACCCTGGCGACCCTCTACTCCAGCAACGGCTGGATGGGTCAGGCACTCGCCCCGCTGGGCCTGGAGGTGGCCTACACCTGGGTCGGCATCGCCCTGGCCATGGCCTTCACCAGCATCCCCTTCGTGGTGCGCACGGTGCAGCCAATCCTCGAGGATCTGCCCCACGAGATCGACGAGGCGGCCATGACCCTGGGGGCCCGCGACGGCGTGGCCTTCCGGCGGGTGATCCTGCCGCACCTGTGGCCGGCGCTGGTCACCGGCACCGGGCTCGCCTTCGTGCGCTCGCTGGGCGAGTTCGGCGCGGTGATCTTCATCGCCGGCAATATGCCCTACGAGACCGAGATCACCTCGCTGATGATCTTCGTCAAGCTGCAGGAGTACGACTACGTGGGCGCCTCGGCCATCGCCTCGGCGGTGCTCGCCACCTCGCTCGCGCTGCTGCTGGCCATCAACCTGTGGCAGGGACGCTTCATCCGTCGCCTGCACGGAGGCAACTGACATGCAACGCATCGGTGATGCGCCGGCCCTGCGCCGCCTGCTGATCGGCGCCGCCGTGGCGCTGTCGGCGCTGTTCCTGCTGCTGCCGCTGGTGGCGATCTTCGCCCAGGCCTTCTCTCAAGGCCTCGCCACCTTCTGGGTCAACGTGAGCGACACCTACACCCTGGCCGCCATCGGCCTGACGCTGTTCGTCACCGCGCTGACCATCCCCATCAACCTGGTGTTCGGGGTGATGCTGGCCTGGCTGGTGACGCGCTTCACCTTTCCCGGGCGGCGCCTGCTGCAGACCCTGATCGACATCCCCTTCGCCATCTCGCCGGTGGTGGCGGGGCTGGTCTACCTGCTGCTCTACGGGCGCAATGGCTGGCTCGGCGGCTGGCTCGACGCCCACGATATCCAGCTGATGTTCGCCTGGCCGGGCATCCTGCTGGTCACCGTCTTCGTCACCTGCCCCTTCGTTGCTCGGGAGCTGATCCCGCTGATGCAGGCGCAGGGCTCCCGCGAGGAGGAGGCCGCGGTAACGCTGGGCGCCTCGGGCTTCACGCTGTTTCGCCGCGTCACCCTGCCCAATATCCGCTGGGCGCTGCTCTACGGGGTAATCCTGACCAACGCCCGGGCGGTGGGCGAGTTCGGCGCGGTCTCGGTGGTCTCCGGGGCGATCCGCGGCGAGACCAACACCCTGCCGCTGCACGTCGAGCTGCTGTATCAGGACTACAACACCGTGGGCGCCTTCGCCAGCGCCGCCCTGCTGGCCCTGATCGCCCTGTTCACCCTGGCCGCCAAGGCCGGCCTGGAGTGGCGCGCCGCGCGCCGGGAGGCCCTCGCATGAGCATTCGTCTCGAGAACATCGCCAAGCACTACGGGCCGTCCGCCCGCGCCCTCTCGCCGATCGACCTGGAGATCGGCGAGGGCGAGCTGATCGGCCTGCTCGGCCCCTCGGGGTCGGGCAAGACCACGCTGCTGCGCATCATGGCCGGCCTCGAGGCGCCCGACCGCGCGCCCGCCGGCCGCATCCAGTTTGGCGAGCGCGACGTGACCCGGGTGCATGTGCGCGACCGGCGCATCGGCTTCGTCTTCCAGCACTATGCGCTGTTCCGCCACATGAGCGTCTACGACAACGTGGCCTTCGGCCTGACGGTGCTGCCGCGCCGCGAGCGCCCCTCGTCCGGCGAGATTCGCGCCCGGGTGCACCGCCTGCTGGAGATGGTCCAGCTCGAGCAGCTGGCGAATCGCTATCCCGCCCAGCTCTCCGGAGGCCAGCAGCAGCGGGTCTCGCTGGCGCGTGCCCTGGCCCTGCGCCCCGAGGTGCTACTGCTCGACGAGCCCTTCGGGGCGCTGGACGCCAAGGTGCGCCAGGAGCTGCGGCGCTGGCTGCGCCATCTCCACGACGAGCTGGGCTTCACCAGCGTCTTCGTCACCCACGACCAGGAGGAGGCGCTGGAGCTCTCGGATCGCGTGGCGGTAATGAGCAACGGGCGCATCGAGCAGATCGATACCCCCGAGGCGCTCTATCGCGCGCCGGCCAACCGCTTCGTCTTCGAGTTCCTGGGCGATGTGAACCATCTGGAGGGCGAGGTCAGGCAGGGCGTGCTCACCTGCGGCGAGGCGCGCCTGGCGGTGGACCTGCCCGACGGCGCGGCGGAGCTGCTGATGCGTCCCCATGAGCTGGCGCTGGCCACTGCGCCGAGCACTGAAGCCCACCTGCCGATGACCGTCACCGCGGTCTCGCCGGTGGGCGCCGAGGTGCGCGTGGAGCTAGCCGCCGACTGGCTCGCCGAGCCGTGGCTCGCCACGGTGCGCCACGCCGACTTCGAGCACCTGGCGCTCGCCCGCGGCAAGCGCCTCTTTGCGCTGCCGCGCCGCTGGCATCGCTTCGACGACGGCGCACGCCCGGCCGCGCGACCGAGGCTCGCCACCGCAGGCTGATGGATCGCCCCTAGGGGCGATATACTCGGGCTCCCGATCAATCACCGGGCGTCTTTTTCATCAGGAGTCTTTTCATGCAGCGTCGACGCGTTCTGGGGGCCTGCGCCCTGCTACTCACCGCCGGCTGGCTGGCCGGCTGCGCCAGCCCCCACTACCTGCAGCTCGATCCCCGTCGCACCGCCGGGGTGCCCCAGACGGGCAGTGGCCAGGCCGTGACCGTGACCGCCGTGGACGGGCGTGACAGCGAGGTGCTCGGCACGCGCACCGGCAGCGCCATGTCCACGGCGGTGATCACCGTCAACGCCCACGAGCTGGTGCCCGAGCTTCAGGCCGAGGCCGAACGCGCGGTGCGGGAGATGGGCTTCACCCCAACCACCGAGCGCGCCGAGGGGCGGCCCAGCCTGACGCTGACCCTCGAGCACCTGGGCTACGAGCGCGGCGAGAGTCGCCCCTTCATCGACGAGGCGCGACTCGAGGCGGTGCTGGTCGCCGAGGCGATCAACGCCGGCACTACCTACACCGGCACCTATACCTCGCGCCGCACCCAGGGCTACGCCCTGCGCCCCGACAAGGAAGCCAACACCCGGATGGTCAACGAGCTGCTCGCCGACGGCCTGGATCGCGCCTTCCGCGACCCGGAGCTGGGGCGCCTGCTGGCGCGCTGAGCGCGCCTGCCGGGCCGCCCCGCATCAGGCCACCTCAAGTCAGCGGCCCGCGGCGCTCCAGCGCCCAGACGCACTCGCGAAAGCCGTTGGCCTCCGGCTCGCCATCCTCCAGGTGGGTGACCCGGAAGTTGGGTTCGAACAGCGCGCGCACCTCCTCGGCCGAGACGCTGTAGGGCGGGCCGCCCGGGTCCCGGGTCAGGCTGATCAAGAGCCCCCGGGCGCCCGGCGGCATCAGCTGCGCCAGGTGGAAGGCGTAGCGCTGGCGGGTGGCCTCGGGCAGGGCGATCAGCGCGGCCCGATCGTAGAAGGCGCCGATCTCGGCCGCCTGCTCGATATGGAAGTGGAAGAAGTCCCCGCACCACAGCTCCACGCTGCCCTGGCGGCAGATATCGAAGCTGTCCTGATGGTAGCGGGTGATTTCCCCTCGCCCCTCGGCGACGAACTGCTCGATGGCCGTCTCGGCGAGCTCGATGCCCAGCACGGGGTGGTCGCGGCGCGCCAGCCAGCGCATGTCCAGGCTCTTGCCGCACAGCGGCACCAGCACCTTGGTCCCGGCCCGCACCTTGAGGGCGGGCCAGTGACGAACGAGGGCCGGATGGGGGCGGTCGCGGTGGAAGCCGATGCGCCCCTCGTGCCAGCGCTTGCGCCAATCCTCGGCCATGCTCAGAACCAGCGGTCGCGCTTGCGACGACGGCGCGGCAGGTGGGGCACGATCAGGCCGACCAGCAGGCCGGCCCCGGCCACGCCGCCGCCATACATGAAGTAGCGCATCAGCAGGTCCTCCTCCTGAGTGTCCAGGCGCGCCTGGAACTCCCGGATGGTGGCCCGCGACTGCTCGGTCTCCTCCTCGAGGGCCTGGTTGCGCGCCTCGAGCTCGTCGATGCGCGCCTGGCGAACCTCCAGGGTGTCGGTCATCGACGCCGTGCGCTCCTCCCAGGTGGCGTTGATGCCGGAGAGCTCCTCGGTCAACGCCTCGACCCGGGCCTCCAGGGCCGGCAGCCGCTGCTGGGCGCTGGGCTCGGCCTGCAGCTCGCTGCTGAGCACCCAGACGACATCGCCCTCGGCATCCTCGACCCGGCTGTAGTCGCCGCTGGTCTCGAGCACAGTCACCGGCTCGCCGGCGCTCAGGGTGCCGATGATCCGGTAGCCGTCGGTCGGACCGCTGCGCACGAAGGTGGTGAGTTCGTCCGACACCCAGGCGCCGGCCTCGGCATCGGCGGCGTTCTGGGCGTGGAGCGCGGGGGGCAGCGTCGCGAGCGCGACGCCGAGTGTCAGAATCTTGAGTCTGTGTATCGTCATGCCATCGTCCTGGCTGTCCAAGGCTCGCGTGTCGTTGCTCTGTCGTGACGCGTTCGCCGCGCCCGGACGTCCGTGCCGGGCGCGGCGGCGATGTGTGATTCGCGCGGACGGGTTACCCACAGCTGCTGTGGACAACCATCGGGAAAACCGCTGGAAACCCGCCGCAAGCCGGCGTGACCATCGTCTCTGTCACGTTCCGATCATTTTCTGACCAGACCGTGAGCCGTGGCCGGCGCCTGGTCCCGTCCTCGAAAGGCCCACAGGGTACCACAGTCGGGGCGCCCGACCGCCGCCCCACGCTGGCCCCGATGCCGGGCGCTGCGTATAATATGAGGCCTTGTCTCGGGTGGCCATCCGGCCATCTCCCCACGTCCATCCAACGGTGTCCCGTCGCGCCAGCTGCCGCGACCTACTCTTATGGCGAAGAAACTCTTCATCAAGACGCACGGCTGCCAGATGAACGAGTACGATTCCGCGCGCATGGCGGATCTGCTCGGCGAATCCCATCAGCTCGAGCTCACCGACGACGAGCGCGATGCCGACGTCATCCTGCTCAACACCTGCTCCATTCGCGAGAAGGCCCAGGAGAAGGTCTTCCATCAGCTCGGCCGCTGGAAGAAGCTCAAGGAGGCTAATCCGGAACTGGTGATCGGCGTGGGCGGCTGCGTGGCCAGCCAGGAGGGCGAGGCCCTGCGCAAGCGCGCCCCCCATGTCGACATGGTGTTCGGCCCGCAGACCCTGCACCGGGTGCCGGGCATGCTCGACGCGCGGGCCGACAACCAGATCTCGGTGGTCGACGTCACCTTCCCCGAGGTCGAGAAGTTCGACCACCTGCCGAAGCCCAGCTCCGATGGCGCCACCGCCTTCGTCTCGGTGATGGAGGGCTGCTCCAAGTACTGCACCTTCTGCGTGGTGCCCTACACCCGCGGCGAGGAGGTCTCGCGCCCCTTCGAGGCGGTGATGGACGAGGTCATCCACCTGGCCGACCAGGGGGTCCGCGAGATCAACCTGCTGGGCCAGAACGTCAACGCCTACCGGGGCCTCAACCAGCTGGGCGACGAGATCGACCTGGCCGAGCTGATCGCTTGCGTGGCCGCCGTCGAGGGCATCGATCGCATCCGCTTCACCACCTCGCACCCGGTGGAATTCTCCGACAGCCTGATCGAGGCCTACGCCGAGATCCCGGAGCTGGTCAGCCACCTCCACCTGCCGGTGCAGGCGGGCTCGGACCGGGTGCTCGCCGCCATGAAGCGCGGCCACACGGTGGAGGAGTACGTCGAGAAGATGGAGCGCATCCGCGCGCTGCGCCCCGACATCAGCTTCTCCTCGGACTTCATCATCGGCTTCCCCGGCGAGACCGAGGAGGACTTCGAGTCGACCATGGACCTGATCCATCGCATCGGCTTCGATCACTCCTTCAGCTTCGTCTACTCGGCGCGCCCCGGCACCCCGGCGGCGGGGCTCGAGGACGACACCCCGGAGAGCGTCAAGAAGCAGCGCCTGGCGATCCTCCAGGAGCGCATCATCCAGCAGACCATGCAGATCAGCCGGCGCATGGTGGGCACCACCCAGCGCATCCTGGTCACCGGCTTCTCGCCCCGCGACCCGGGCCAGCTCTCGGGACGCACCGAGAACAACCGCGTGGTCAACTTCCGCGCCGCCAATCCCTTCGAGCTGATCGGCTACTTCGTCGACGTCGAGATCAACGAGGCGCTGCCCAACTCCCTGCGCGGCGAGCTGATCTCTCCCGAACGCTTCTGAGTCAGCGATTGCCCCGGCCGGCGCCGGGGCAGTAAGCTGAGAGACACATCCACAACGCAGGGATCATCCAGTCTTGAGCCAGCCATCTTCTCAGGCCAACCGCATCGTCACCCTGAACCTGGAACCCAACGATCCTCGCCGCCTGGCCAACCTCTGTGGCCAGCGCGACGAGCACCTCAAGCTGGTCGAGGCACGGCTTGGCATCACCCTGCGCAATCGGGGCAACATCTTCCAGCTCGCCGGGCCGGCGAGTCGCGTCAAGGCCGCCGCCAACGTGCTGGAGCACCTCTACCGGGAGACCGAGGCCAGCGACCTCGAGCCCGACACGGTGCATCTCTTCCTGCAGGAGTCCGGCCTCGAGGCGCTGGACGAGGAGGAGGGCGATGAGGCCGACGACGAGGTGCTGCTGCGCACCCCGCGCACGCTGATCAAGCCCCGCGGCCTCAACCAGCAGAGCTACGTCTCGAGCATCCGTGCCCACGACATCAACTTCGGCATCGGGCCGGCCGGCACCGGCAAGACCTACCTGGCCGTGGCCGCCGCGGTGGAGGCGCTCAACCAGCAGGAGGTGCGTCGCATCCTGCTGGTGCGCCCGGCCGTGGAGGCCGGCGAGAAGCTCGGCTTCCTGCCGGGCGATCTGGCCCAGAAGATCGACCCCTACCTGCGGCCGCTCTACGACGCCCTCTACGAGATGATCGGCTTCGAGCAGGTGGCCAAGCTGATCGAGCGCCAGGTGATCGAGATCGCTCCGCTCGCCTACATGCGCGGGCGCACCCTGAACAACGCCTTCATCATCCTCGACGAGAGCCAGAACACCACCCGCGAACAGATGAAGATGTTCCTGACGCGCATCGGCTTCGGCTCCACGGCGGTGATCACCGGCGACGTGACCCAGGTGGACCTGCCCCGCGGCCAGACCTCGGGGCTGATCCAGGTGCTCGACGTGCTCAAGGACACCCCGGGGATCGGCGTGACCCACTTCGCCGCCAAGGACGTCGTACGCCATCCTCTGGTCCAGCGCATCATCGAGGCCTACGACCACTTCGAGGCCGGCGAGGAAGCCGCCGAACGCGAACGCAGGGAACAGCGCGAGGCGCGCCGCGAGGCCCAGGCCGAGGAACGTCAGGAGCGCCGCGAGCGCCAGGCCCAGGGCTCCGACGATGCCGGAGAGCCCGCATGACCGGCGAACCTCCTCCACTGGTCGTCGATCGCCAGGTGGCCCTCGCGGCCGAGGCCCTGCCCGGCCAGGCCGATCTCGAGGCCTGGGTCGCGGCCGTGCTGGCGCGCCAGCCCGACGAGCACCGCCATGAGCTGACCATCCGCTTCGTCGACGCCGAGGAGAGCCAGGCCCTGAACCGCGACTACCGCGGCCGCGACAAGCCCACCAACGTGCTCTCCTTCCCCTTCGAAGGCCCGCCCGGCATCGAACTGCCGCTGCTCGGCGACCTGGTGATCTGCCATTCGGTGGTGCTCCAGGAGGCCCGCGAGCAGGACAAGACGACGCCCGCTCACTACGCTCACATGGTGATCCACGGCACCCTGCACCTGCTGGGCCACGATCACCTCGACGACGCCGAGGCCGAGATCATGGAGGCCCTCGAGCGCGAGATCCTGGCATCGCTGGGGATCGCCGACCCGTATCTCACCCCCAGCCCTCCGCACCACGATACCGACAACGAGGACGAGAGAGCCGACGCATGAGCGAAGACCGATCGAGTGGCCAGGGCAGCAGGTCCTGGCTCGATAAGTTGTTCAGTGCCCTGTCCAACGACAGTGACGAACCCAGCTCCCGCGGCGAGTTGATGGAGTTCCTCCGCCAGGCGGGGTCCCGCCTGAAGCTCGACCAGGACGCCATGATGATCATCGAGGGCGCCCTGAGCATCAGCGACCAGCAGGTGCGCGAGGTGCTGATCCCCCGCTCGCAGATCACCGCGATCGCCCTCGACCAGCCCCTCGACGAATACCTGCCGGTGATACTCGAGACCGGCCACTCCCGCTACCCGGTGATCGGCGAGAACCTCGACGAGATCAAGGGCATCCTGCTGGCCAAGGACCTGCTGCCGCTGCTGCGCGGCGGCCAGGACAACGGTCGCCCCTTCCAGCTCGACGAGGTGCTGCGCCCGGCGATGTTCGTCCCCGAATCCAAGCGCCTCAACAGCCTACTCAAGGAGTTCCAGGACACTCGCAACCACATGGCAGTGGTGGTGGACGAGTACGGCGGCACGGCGGGCATCGTCACCATCGAGGACATCCTCGAGGAGATCGTCGGCGAGATCGAGGACGAGCACGACATCGACGAGGAGATCGATATCCGCGAGCTGGGCGAGGCGCGCTATGCGATTCGCGCCCTGACCCCCATCGAGGACTTCAACGAGCGCTTCGGTACAGAGTTCTCCGACGACGACTTTGACACCGTCGGCGGCCTGGTGATGCAGCGCTTCGGCCACCTGCCGGGGCGCGGCGAGCACACCGAGCTCAGCGGCTGGCGCTTCACCGTGCTCAACGCCGATAACCGACGCATCCGCCTGCTCGAGGCGGCCCGCTGCGAGGAGAGCACCGAGGAGTGACTCGCCCCCTTCCATGGATGGATACGATGGCTGACATTCGCCTGCCCCCGGCTCTGGGCTGCCTGCTGGCCCTGGTGGCCGGGGTCTTTACCACCCTCAGCACCGCCCCCTTCTCGCTCTGGTGGCTGGGCCCGGTTGCCGCCGGCCTGATCTTCCTCGGCCTTCCCGCTCTGACGCCTCGTCAGGCCGCGCTGCGCGGCCTCTGCTACGGCATCGGCCTGTTCGGCTCCGGGGCCTCCTGGGTGTATGTCTCGATCCACGACTATGGCTATACCGGGGTGCCCCTGGCGCTGCTGCTGACGGCGCTGTTTGTCATCGGCCTGGCGCTCTTCTTCGCCGCCACCCTGTGGGGCTATCGCCGCCTGTGCGGGCCGCGCTTCGCCGCGCTGACCTTCGCCGGCGCCTGGGTGCTCGGCGAGTGGCTGCGCACCTGGCTCTTTACCGGCTTCCCCTGGCTGCTGCTGGGCAGCGCCCAGATCGATTCACCGCTCGCCCCCTGGGCCCCGGTGGGCGGCGTCTACCTGCTGTCGCTGATCACCGCCCTCACCGGCAGCCTGGGCGTCGAGCTAGTGCGCCGCCGCTGGTGGACCGCCGCCCCGCTCGCCGCGCTGTGGCTGGTGCCGCTGGCCCTCCCGACCCAGTGGACCACGCCCCAGGGCGAGCCGGCGCGCGTCGCGCTGCTGCAGGGCAACCTGCCCCAGCTGATGAAGTGGCGCCCCGAGGGGCAGCGCCGGGCCATCGACACCTACCTCGCCCTGACCCGCGGGCTCGACGACGTCGACCTGGTGATCTGGCCCGAGGCCGCGCTGCCGATGTTCGAGGACCAGGCCGCGCCGCTCCTCGAGCGCGCCCACGCCGGCCTGCCGGAGGGCACCGAGCTTGTGACCGGCATCCTGCAGCGCGACGCGGACGGCCTCTACTACAACAGCGTCGTCGGCCGCGGCGACGTGGCGGGGGCCTACCGCAAGTCGCACCTGGTGCCCTTCGGCGAGTACCTGCCGCTGGAGAACCTGCTGCGCGGCGCCATCGCCTTCTTCGACCTGCCGGCCCCGGCGATGACCCCGGGCCCGGAGGGTCAGGCGCCGATGCGGGTCGGCAGCCTCGCCATCGGCAACGCCATCTGCTACGAGATCATCTACGCGGATCTCGTGGCCGAGCAGGCCCGCGAGGCCGGCGTGCTGCTGACGGTCTCCAACGACACCTGGTTCGGCGCCTCGATCGGGCCGCTGCAGCACCTGCAGATGGCGCGCCTGCGCGCCCTGGAGAACGGCCGCCCGGTGATCCGCGCCACCAGCAACGGCGTCACCGCGCTCATCGACGCCCAGGGCCGGGTCACCGCCCGGGCGCCGCAGTTCGAGACCGTCGTGCTCGAGGGCGAGGTCATGGCCACCCAGGGCCTCACGCCCTTCACCCGCACCGGCAGCTGGCCCGCCTGGCTGCTCGCGGCCCTGCTGGTGCTGCCGGGACTGCGCCGGCGCTCAGCTGGCCGGGCCGGCGACAGGGCTTGAAACAGGACTTCGAGACAGGGCTTGAAACAGGACTTCGAGACAGGGCTTGAAACAGAGCTTCGCGACAGGGCCTTGAGGGACATCGACAACGCCTCGACCCTCATCAAAAAACCCCGCCATCAGGCGGGGTTTTGCGTGTCACGGCGCGTCACGTCATCCCGTTCATGACTCGGACTCGGCGTCGCCCAGCACCTCGGGGATGGTCATGCGCACGTAGCGCCCGGGAGCCGGCTCGAGGATATTGAGTTCGCCGTCGCCGGGCTGGCGCGCCGGCACCAGCTTCTCGGCATCCACATAGCCGTTCTCGGTCATCCACGCTTGCCAGTGCGGCCACCAGGAGCCCTCGTGCTGCTGGGCGCCCTCGAGCCACGCCTCGGCGCTGTCCGGCAGCTCGTCGTTGGTCCAGTAGCCGTACTTGTTCTTGCTCGGCGGGTTGACGATCCCGGCGATGTGGCCGGAGCCGCCCAGCACGAAGGTCACCGGCCCCTTCGGCAGCAGCGCCCCGTAGTAGGAGCTGTTCCACTTGGCGATATGGTCCTCGCGAGTGGAGACGAAGTAGCTCGGCGTGGAGATCTTGCGCAGGTCGATCTTGACCCCGTCGAGTTCGATTCCACCGGGCTCCACCAGCCGGTTCTCCAGGTACATGTGGCGCAGGTACCAGGCATGGGTACCGGCCGGCAGGTTGGTGCCGTCGGTGTTCCAGTAGAGCAGGTCGAACGGCGCGGGGGAGTCGCCCTTCAGGTAGTTGTTGATGTAGAAGGACCAGAAGAGGTCGTTCTCGCGCAACAGGTTGAAGGAATAGGCCATGACGCGACCGTCGAGGTAGCCGTCTCGCTCGAGCTTGGCCTCGATGCCCTTCAGCACCGGCTCGGTGAGGAAGACGCCGATCTCGCCGGGGTCGCGGAAGTCCTGAAGGGTGGCCATGTAGGTCACCGACTTGACCTTGCGGCCACGCCGGGTACTGGTCAGGTAGGCCACGGTAGAGGCGGTCAGGGTTCCGCCGATGCAGTAGCTCAGGAGGTTCACCGACTTCTCGCCGGTGGCCTGTTCGATGGCACCCATGGCATCGATGGGGCCCATCTGCATGTAGTCGGCCCAGGTCAGGTCACGCTGCTCCGGCCCGGGATTGCGCCAGGAGATCAGGAACACCGTGTGACCCTGCTCCACCAGCCAGCGTACCAGGGAGTTGTCCTGGCGCAGGTCGAGGATGTAGTACTTGTTGATCCAGGGCGGTACCACCAGCAGCGGCGTCTTGTAGGCCTGCTCGGTGGTCGGCGTGTACTGGATCAGCTGGATCAGCTCGTTCTCGTAGACCACCGCGCCCGGGCTGACGGCGATGTTGTCGCCGATGGTGAAGGCGCTGCGATCGGTCATGGTGACATTGAGGCCCTCGGCGGAGTTGGCCAGGTCTTCGCGCAGGCGGGCCATGCCCTCGACCAGGTTCTGGCCTCGGGTCTCCATGGTCCTGCGCATCACTTCGGGGTTGGTGGTCACGAAGTTGGTGGGCGCCATGGCATTGACGAGCTGGCGAGCATAGAAGCGGAGATTGCGCTTCTTGTCGTCCGAGAGGCCATCCAGGCGCTCGATGAGCTCCTCCACCATGCGCGAGAAGAGCAGGTACTGCTGCATGATCGCCAGGTAATGGGGGTCGTCACGCCAGGCGTCGTCCTTGAAGCGGCGATCCCCCTTGGATGGGGTGATCAGCGGCTCGACATCCTCGCCGGACAGCCGGCGCAGCGACTGCTGCCAGAGCTGGAACTGGTCCTGAAGCAACTGCGACTGGGTCTGCCACAGCAGGGGCGGATTCTGCATCAATGATTCGGCGCCGGCCTGGAAGCTGCGTCGCATGTCTTCATGGACCGATTCCGCCGCATCGCTGGGGACCATCCGTGCCAGCAGATCCTGCATCAAGACCTTGTATTCCTCGCCAATCACTGAGAGCTGAGCGTTCCATGCCTCGAGCTCGGCCGGTGTCGGTGCTTGCACCCCTGACTGCATTGACCACTCCTGTTGTTCATATCGATCGTTCATATCGACCGCTCGTATCGACCGCAAACCGTGCCGGCCCAGGGTTCGACGCGAATACCGCCGCATCGCCTCGCGACACGCAAGGCATGACCAGAACGCATGGCCAGAGCGACTGACACCGATACCCGCGGGGCGGGTATCGGAGCGACGTGGTGACGGCCTAGGAAATCAGCTCTTGCGCGACGAGGACCGGCTGGTCGCCTTGGCGGGCTGCTCTGAAGGGGTGCCCCCCTCCTTGGCTGCCTGGCCGGCCTTCTGGGCCTGTTCGGCGAGCTGCTTGCCGGACTCGGCGTAGAGCTTCTCCAGCTCGGCCTTGAACTCCAGGCTCATCTCGCTCATGGCCTTGGCATCCTCGAGCATCTGCTGGGAGAGCTCGTTCATCATCTCGGCCTGGCGGGCGCCGAAGTCACGCACGCTCTCGGCGTCGGTGAGTTCGCCGGCATCGCGCATGCGCTCCGTGCCCATCTGGCTGTAGCGCTTCATGGACTCCATCTGATACTGGGTCATCTTCTCCATGTTGTTCAGCATCAGGGAGTTGAGCTTGCGCATCGGCTCGAAGAACTGACGAGTCTGCTCGTTGAATGTCTCGATCATCTTGTCCTGCATGGCGAATCCCTCCTGGCGGCTCGGTAACGAACGACTTGTTGCACTGCACAAAGCCTAGTCTGCCACTCTGAGGCTTGCAAGCGGATTGCGGCGGCCCCCGGCGAAGGTCGAAGAGTGGCGCGAGGCCGGTCCTCAGCTCTCGCGCTTGCCGCGCGAGCGGGCACTGGCCGTGGAGGCGCCGGAACCGCTGCTGGACGACTTGCCGGAAGACGAGGCCTTCTTCGTGGAGGACGACGCCTCGCCCGATGAGGCCTCGCCGGACGCATCACCGCTGGAGGAGCTGGCGGCGGCCTTGGAGAGCATGTCGAGCATCATCTGCTGGTAGTTGCCGAAGCTCGAAAGGCCCTGGGAGAGCCCCTGCGTCAGGTTCTGCGACAGCCCCTGCTGCTGCAGGAAGGGCTGCATCAGGCTCATCGGGTCGTACCCTTCGACGCCCGACTCCATCTGCTTCTGGATCCGGTCGAGCAGATCCTTCTGGAAGGCCTCCACGTCGGGCAGGCCCAGCGCCTGACGAAACTCCTCGGGGGTCAGGTCGAATTCGACGTTGATCTTCATGGCGTCACTCTTGTGGGTGGACGCCTGAAGTGTAGCAGCCATGCGGCGCGGGGCGGCTCAACGCAAGCGCGGAGTCGAGACGTTCACCTCGGCGTTCTGGCCGCGCTGACGCAGCAGGTGATCCATCAGGGTCAGCGCCATCATCGCCTCGGCGATGGGCGTGGCGCGAATGCCCACGCAGGGGTCGTGGCGGCCCTTGGTGACGATCTCCACCGGCTGGCCATGGACGTCGATGGAGCGCCCGGGCGTGGTGATGCTGGAGGTGGGCTTCAAGGCCAGGTGCGCGATGATCGCCTGGCCGCTGGAGATGCCGCCCAGCACGCCGCCGGCATGGTTGGAGAGAAAGCCCTCGGGGGTCATCTCGTCGCGGTGCTCGCTGCCCCGCTGGGCCACCGAGGTGAAGCCGTCGCCGATCTCCACGCCCTTCACCGCGTTGATGCTCATCAGGCCGTGGGCCAGCTCCGCGTCCAGGCGGTCGAAGACCGGCTCCCCCAGGCCCGGCGGTACGCCCTCGGCCACCACGCTGATCTTCGCCCCCACCGAGTCCTGGTCGCGGCGCAGCTGATCCATGTAGGCCTCGAGCTCCGGCACCCGCTCGGGGTCGGGACAGAAGAAGGGGTTCTCGTCCACCGCCTCCCACTGCTTGAAGTCGATGGCGATGGGGCCGAGCTGGCTCATGTAGCCCCGCACGGTGATACCCTGGGCCGCCAGGTACTTCTTGGCGATGGCCCCGGCCGCCACTCGCATGGCGGTCTCCCGCGCGCTCGAGCGCCCGCCGCCGCGGTAGTCGCGGATACCGTACTTGTGGTGATAGCTGTAGTCGGCGTGGGCCGGCCGGAACTGATCCTTGATCTTCGAGTAGTCGGTGGAGCGCTGGTCGGTGTTCTCGATCAGCAGGCCGATGGAAGTGCCCGTGGTCACGCCCTCGAAGACCCCGGAGAGGATGCGCACCCGGTCGGCCTCGCGACGCTGGGTGGTGTGGCGAGAGCTGCCGGGACGGCGGCGGTCCAGGTCGTGCTGCAGGTCTTCCTCGGAAAGCAGCAGCCCCGGCGGGCAGCCATCGACGATGGCCCCCAGCGCCGGGCCGTGGCTCTCGCCGAAGGTGGTGACGGTGAACAGCTTGCCGAAGGTGTTACCGGACATGGGCGCTCCTCCTGGGGGCGGGAGAGTGGGGGCGGGAAAGGTGAATCAGGCGAAGGACGCCGCATGGGCGTCGAGTTCGGCGGCACTCAGGGCGAAGATCCCCTGGCCGCCGCGCTCGAACTCCAGCCACAGGAAAGGCACCTCGGGGAAGGCCGCCTCCAGGTGGTGATCGGAGTTGCCGACCTCGACGATCAGCACGCCGTCGTCGCTCAGGTGCTCGCGAGCCTCGCGCAGGATGCGCCGGACGATGTCCAGGCCGTCCTGGCCCGCACCCAGCGCCAGCGCCGGCTCGTGGCGGAACTCGGCGGGCATGGTGGTCAGGTCTCGGCTGTCCACGTAGGGCGGGTTGGAGACGATCAGGTCGTAGCGGCGACCCTTGAGGCCCGCGAAGAGGTCGGACTCCACTGCGCGCACCCGCTCCCCCACGTCGTGGCGGGTGATGTTGCGGCGCGCCACGGCCAGGGCCTCGGGACTGATGTCGGCCAGGTCGACCTCGCAGGTCGGCAGGTGCAGCGCCGTAGCGATGCCGATGCAGCCCGAGCCGGTGCACAGGTCCAGTACCCGGGCGGGCGGCTCGTCGGGGAACCAGGCGGCGAAGCCGTGCTCGATCAGCTCGGCGACCGGCGAGCGCGGGATCAGCACCCGCTCGTCGACGCTAAACGGAATACCGGCGAAGAAGGCCTCGCCCAGCAGGTAGGGCAGCGGCCGGCGCGTCTCGATGCGCGCCCGCACCAGCGCCACGATGCGCGAGCGCTCCATGGGCAGCAGCCGCGCCTCCAGCACTGCCGGGTCGACGTTCCAGGGCAGGTGCAGGGCGCCGAGGGTCAGCGCCACGGCCTCGTCCCAGGCGGAGGCGGTGCCGTGTCCGTAGTGCAGGCCGGCCAGGTGGAACTCGCTGGCGGCCCAGCGCAGGCAATCGCGCAGGGTGATCAGGCCTTCGTTCAAGGCCTCGTCGCTCAGCACGAGGGTGGACGTAGACGCGTCGGGGAGAGATTCGGCCACGGGGCTTCCTGGAGTCGGGGGGTTCGGGAATGACGACGTCAGATTGTAACCGGGCCCGCGGTTCACAGCCACGGCTGGGGCGGTATACTGGCGGCTCGTTCCTCCACCCGATGGTCCCATGAGTCGAGATCGCCACGTCCCGGACGACGACGAGATCAACGCCTTCCGCCAGGCCCTGCGCGAGGCCGGCGTGCGCCCCATCGCCAGCAACCGGGCCGATCCCGGTCGCCGGCGGCGGGGCGATGCCGCCGCGGCCGAGCGACGCGCGGCCGCCACCACGGTCGCCGACGACCTCGCAGGCGGCGGGCGAACCTCGGATGGCCGGGTGGAACCGGTACGGCCCTCGGAGTTCCTCGACTTCGCCCTCCCCGACCTGCCCTGGCGCACGCGCCAGCAGCTCAAGCGCGGACGCCTGGCCTGGGAGGCGGGGCTCGACCTGCACGGCCACACCCTGGAGGAAGCGCGGGAAGAGCTCGAAGCCTTCCTGCGCGACGCCTGCGACCGCCGGCGACGCTGCGTGCTGGTGGTGCACGGCAAGGCCTGGGGCAGCACCCGCAACTACCCGGTGATCAAGAGCCACGTGAACGCCTGGCTGCGCGAGTGGCCCAGCGTGCTGGCCTTCTGCTCGGCCACCACGATCGACGGCGGCACCGGGGCGGTCTACGTGCTGCTGCGCCGGCGCGGCGCCGAGGCCTGAGCGGCTCACCGCCGGCCCGCGACTCGGCACGGCGCCTCAGGACGGTGCCTTCTCCTCTCCGGTGTCTTCGCCCGTTTCCTCTCCCGTTTCCTCGCCCGTTCCTTCGTCCATTTCTTCGTCCATTTCTTCGTCCGTCGGCTCGACGACGATCGCCTGATCGCCCCAGCCCGGATGGGTGAGCCCCTCGAAGCGGTCCAGCGCGTCCACGGCCAGGTGGCGGCCTAGGCTGATCAGGGCCTCGGCACGGTGAAACTCGTAGGCGCCGCACACCGTCTTGGGCACCTCGATCAGCACGTCCGGCGGATAGCCCGCCACCTTGTACTTGGCCAGCGCCGCCTGGGTGATGTCGAAGGAGGCCAGCACCATGTCCAGGCGCCCCCACTCCCGGCGATCGCGCTCCAGGGCCTCCTCCACCCGACTCTTCTTGACCCCGTTGGCGGACTCGTTGCCGTTGCCGAACCCGTCGAACAGCCGCCGGGCGGCGCCGCGCACCCCGTCGATCCAGCTGGCGAAGTCGACGCCGCCAGCATCGCGGGCCTCCTCCCGGGCCTGCTCCTCGGCGGCCTCGTCGGGGGGCAGCAGCTCCTCGAGGCTCACCGGCCGAGGGCTGTGGGCGGTGACGTTGACAGCCATCACGAAGTCCGCCTGGGCCGAGACCGTGGGAATGATCGGCAGCGGATTGAGCAGCCCGCCGTCGACCAGCACCTGGTCGCCGCGATGCACCGGGGTGATCACCCCGGGCACGGCGATGGAGGCGCGGATCGCCTCGATCAGCGAGCCACTCTGGAACCAAACCTCGCGCTGGCGGGTCAGGTCGGTGGCGACGGTGGTCACGGCGATATCCAGGTCCTCGATGCGGGTATCGTCGATCAGGCTCTCGAGCTTGCCCATCACCTTGTTGGCGCGCATCGCGCCCATCGGGCTCCAGGTGACATCGACCAGCCGCAGCACGTCGAAGTAGTCGAGCTTGCAGACCCAATCGCGGTAGGCGGCGAGCTGGCCCGCCGCGTAGACCCCGCCGACCAGAGCGCCCATGGAGCAGCCTGAGATGGCCACCACGCGATAGCCGCGGGCCTCGAGCTCCTCGATCACCCCGATATGGGCGTAGCCGCGCGCCCCGCCACTGCCGAGCACCAGGGCGACCGTCTTGTCCCGGGGGCTTGAGACCTGCTGCTGTTGATTCATGATCCGCCCTCCCTCTCGTGCCCGCGCTCATGCGAGCGCTCATGCGTTCGCTCAGAGGCATGCCAGTCGGCGATGACCCACGCCACCTCCCCCGCGGCCGCCGGCTCCAGGTGCAAGTGATGCCCGCCCGGCAGCACGCGGCGCGCGAGATTCGCCACCTCGGCCCGCGCCCGGCGTGCCCGCGGCCGGTCGCCCAGGATGCCGGTCGTCCCCTCCACCAGCAGCACCGGCGCGCTCAGCGCGCGCAGCATGGCGGAGAGCTGCTCGGGGCAGAGCCGCACCGGCGAGGGGCGCAGCAGGCGCGCATCGGTGCGCAGGCGGACCCGACCGCCGGGCAACTCCTCGAGGTTGCGCAGCATCAGCGGGCGCGCCGTCTCGGCATCGATGGGCGTCGCCCCGCCGGCGACACGCGCCGCCACGGCGGCCTCACTATCAGGATAGCTCGGTGCCCGGGAGCCAGGAGAGCTCGGAGCTCGGGAGCGGGCACGCCGCTCGGCGAGGAGTCCCTTCCGCAGCTGGGCGGGAGCGTCGTCGGCCGCGGTGGTCAGCGCGCCCAGGCCATCGATCAGCACCAGCGCCTCGACCCGTTCGGGCAGCGCGGCCGCCGCCAGGCAGGCCACCCCGGCGCCCATGGAGTGGGCCAGCAGGGTCATGTGCGAGAGGCCGAGCTCGTCGCCGGCATCGAGCAGGTCGTGGACGTAGTCCCACAGCGCATAGCCGCCGTGGCGGTGCGCCGACCGGCCGTGGCCGGCGAAGTCGAGGGCCACCACGCGGATCCCGAGGCGCTCGACCAGGCGCGGGGCCAGGCGCGAGAAACTCGCGGCGTTATCCAGCCAGCCGTGCAGGGCGAGCCAGGTGGAAGCCGAGGGGTCGCCCCAGGCCAGGGCTGCCAGTCGCCCATCGGCCAGGTGCAGGGCTTGGGGCTGGGACTGAAAATGAGGCTCGCTCATGAGGACCGCCCGAGCAGCTCGTCGATCATCGCCACCAGGGTCGTGCGGGTCTCCTCGGGAACCTCCATGGGGAACATGTGCCCCCCCGAGACCTCGGCGACGCGCACCCCGCGGCGGCGAAGCCGGCGCCGGCGGTGGGCGGTGAGCACCCGGGACTCGCGGCCGGCCAGCACGCCGAGGGGGACCTGGACCCGCGCCGGCAGGTCATCCAGGTGATCGGGCAGGTGGCGGAAGATCTGCACCTCGATGTCGGGGTCATAGACCAGCACCACGCGGCCGTCGTCGAGTTCCCGGGTGCCGCCGTCCACGTAATCGTGAAGGGCCTGGTCGGTGAAGCCCCGAAAGAGCCCGCGGCGGCGCAGGTAGTCCGTCATGGCGTCCCGGCTGGGCCAGCTGTCGCGACGCCCCAGGGTCCGGCCGGCCGGGGTGACGCGATCGGCCAGGCCGAGCCGCTTGGCGGCCTTCATGACCACGGCGTCCAGGCCGAGCATCAGCGGCGGGTCGAGCATCACCACGCCGCTGAAGCGCTCGGGCGCGCGCTCGGCGGCCATGGCCATGAGCACCCCGCCCATGGAGTGTCCGACACCGATGACCGGCCCCGGCCGCTCGGCGAGGTGCTCGAGGAGTTCGTCGCGCAGGGCCAGCCAGTTGTGCCCCACCGGGAAGTCGGGGTGATGGCCGAGGCGATCCAGCGGGTGCACGTCGAAGCGCTCGGCCAGCGGCGACAGGAAGCTGCGATAGCTCTGCCCCGGGAAGCCGTTGGCGTGGGCGAAGACGAGGGGAAGACGTGGGGTCTGGTCGGATCGGCGCATGGAGGCTCCTTCTAAGGGCAGCCGGCCGGTGCCCTTCTGGCGATAGCAGGCTAACGGGATTACCATGTTTCGCCAAGTCGTCCATTGGCGGCAACCCTACCGAGAGGAGCTTACCGTGGCCGATTCCCGAAAGCCCACCCGCGACACTCGCGCCCGCAATCGGGTGTTCTTCATCACCGTGATCACCGCCGTGGTCGTCGGCCTCTGGCTGGCGCGCTAGGCCATGGGGCTCACGGCGCTCTTCCTGCAGACCCTCGAGATCACCCTGCCGGTCTTCGCCATGGTGTTCATCGGCCTGGGGCTGAAGCGCGCCCGCTGGATCGATCCCGCCTTCGTCTCCACCGCCTCCCAGCTGGTGTTCAAGGCGACCCTGCCGACGCTGGTCTTTCTCAGCATCATCCGCGCCGACCTCGAGGCCAGCCTCGATCCGGCCCTGCTCGGCTTCTACGCCTTGGCGACGCTCGGCAGCGTCCTCTTCTGCTGGGGATGGGCGAGCCTGCGGGTGCCCTACCGGGAGCGCGGCGTCTATATCCAGGGGGCCTTTCGCGGCAACTGCGGCATCGTCGGCCTGGCACTCGCCGCGGGCATGTACGGCGACTTCGGCCTCTCCACCGGCAGCCTGCTGCTGGGGGTGGTGATTCTCACCTACAACGCCTGCTCGGTAATCGTGCTGGTCGCCTATCAGCACGACCAGCGTGCCGACTGGCGCAGCATGCTGCGCCATATCGCCACCAACCCGTTGATCCTCGCGGTGGCCGCGGCGGTGCCGGTGGCGGCATCAGGCTGGTCGCTGCCCGGCTGGCTCGCCACCTCCGGCGACTACTTCGCCTCGCTGACCCTGCCACTGGCGCTGATCTGCGTCGGCGCCACGCTCTCGTTTGGCGAGGTGCGCCACTCCGGTCGCCTGGCGCTCGGCGCCAGCCTGCTGAAGATGGTCACCCTGCCCGCGCTTGCCACCGGCGCCGCCTGGCTGGTCGGCTTCGAGGGCCCGGCGCTCGGCGTGATGTTCCTGTTCTTCGCCAGCCCCACCGCCGCCGCCGCCTTCGTGATGGCCAAGGCGATGGGCGCCAACGCGGCCCTCACCGCCAACATCATCGCCCTCACCACGCTGATGGCGAGCCTGTCGATCACCCTGGGCGCCTTCGGCCTGACCGCCGCCGGGGCGATATAACAGTGATATAGGCTGGGATCATTCGCCGCTGCCGCGCGCCTCGGTACCCTCGACCACCTCGAACTGCTCGATGCCGCCGCCCTCGGCGGTGGCCTCAGCCGGCAAGGGATCGGCATGGGCGCGCTTGAAGTCGTCGCTGCCGACCCAGGCGCGGAAGGCCGCCTGGCTCTGCCACTCGGTCTCCACCACGTAGGGCGCCTGGTTGCCCTGGGGGCGCAGCACCCGCATGGCCTTGAACCCGGGCTGCTTGTCGATCTGCCCGGCTCGGGCGCGAAAGCGCGCCTCGAAGGCCTCCTCGAAGCCCGGGTTCACGTGGATGCGGTTATTGACGATATAGCTCACGGGACCTCCTGGTCGTTGATATCGGCGGGCGAGACGAGGCGGCGCAGGCGGGCACACCCCGCGGCGCGCACCTCGGCCTCCAGTTCGGCCACGGCGGCCGTGGCGAAGCCGGGGCCGCGCTCGGCTCGCCCCTCCACCAAGAGCCCGGTGAGGGCGGCGACCAGCGGCATGTGGCTGACCAGCATCAGCAAGCGATCGTCGGGCTCGCCGAGCAGCCAGTCGATCACCGCGCCGGGTGGGTCGTCGGGGGTGATCAGCGCCAGGGTCTCCACCTCGAGCCCCAGCGGCTCGGCAATGCGCGCCGCGGTCTGCCGGGCCCGCCGATAGGGGCTCGCCACCAGGCGCAGGCGCGTCGCGTCGAGATCCGTGCGCGAGCCGAGCCAGCGGCCCATGCGCTCGGCCTCGCGCTCGCCGCGCGGAGTGAGCGCGCGCTCGGCATCCGGCGCGCCGGGCGCAGCCTCGCCGTGGCGCATGATCAGCAGTCGCTCAGCCCTTGGTTCGGCCCGTCGCTCAGCTCTTCGCTCACTCATGCCGCCCCCCCGCCGTCGCGGCGATCCTGCTGGACGTCGGAGCGCGGCAGTACGAACTCCACGTCGCTGCTCTGCTCGCCCTGCATCAGCAGACGCGCCATCTCCCGGGCAGGCACGCCGGCGAAGAGCACCTGATAGAGCCCCTCGGCGAGGGGCATATAGACGCCGTCCTCGCGTGCCTTGTCGCGCACCAGGCGCACGGTATTGACGCCCTCGGCCACCTGTCCCAGGGCCTCGACGGCCTCCTCGAGGGTCCGGCCCTCGCCCAGGGCCTGGCCCACGCGGTAGTTGCGGGAGAGCGCCGAGGAGCAGGTGACGATCAGGTCGCCGACGCCGGCCAGCCCCAGGAAGGTCATGGGGTTGGCGCCCTGGTTCACGGCGAAGCGGCTCATCTCGGCCAGCGCCCGGGTCATCAGCATGCTGCGGGTGTTCTCGCCCATGCCCAGCGCCGCCGCCATACCCGCGGCGATGGCGTAGATGTTCTTCAGCGCGCCGCCCAGTTCCACGCCGAAGCGGTCGTTGCTGGCATAGACCCGGAAGTAGTCGCAGCCCAGCGCCGTCTGCACCCGGGTGCGGGTCTCGGCGTCGTCGCTGGCGATCACCGTGGCGGTGAGCTGCTTCTGGGCGATCTCCGAGGCGAGGTTCGGCCCCGAGATCACCCCGATGTGGGCAAAGCCGGTCTCCTCCTCGAGGAGCTCGCTCATCAGCTTGAAGCCCTCCTCCTGGATGCCCTTGGTGGTGCTGACCAGTATCTGGCCCGGGTCGAGCCAGGGGCGCGCCTGGCGCACCACCTCGCGGAAGGCCTTGGAGGGAATCGACACCAGCACCAGGCCGGCGCCCTTGAGCACCTCGTCCATGGCGGTGGATGCCACCACCGCGGGGTTGATGGCGTAGTCGGGCAGGTAGCGGCCGTTGCGGTGCTCGCGGTTGATCTGCGCCGCCAGCTCGGGGTCGCGCAGCCACTGGCGCACCTCGGCCCCGTTGTCGGCGGCGATACTCGCAAGCGCCGTGCCGAAGCTGCCGCCGCCGAGCACCGCCACGCGCATGAGTTGGTCTGACATGATCGCCCCGGAAAACTGAATGGATGAGGAGATTGTAACGAAAAAACGCCCCGTAAAGGGGCGTGTTAGGGAGCGGTTGAGAGGTCTGGTCGTCAGGCGGCACGCCCGGGCCGAGGTACGGCCCGGGCGCGCTCGGCTCAGTCGATCAGGTGCAGCAGCGAGTCGATGCTCGATCTGGCATCGCCGTAGAACATCCGGGTGTTCTCTTTGAAGAACAGCGGGTTCTCGATGCCGGAGTAGCCGGTCCCCTGGCCGCGCTTGCAGACGAACACCTGCTTGGACTCCCAGACCTTCAACACCGGCATGCCGGCGATCGGGCTGTTGGGATCCTCCTGGGCCGCGGGATTGACGATGTCGTTGGAGCCGATGACGATCACCACGTCGGTGGTGGGGAAGTCGTCGTTGATCTCGTCCATCTCAAGCACGATGTCATAGGGCACCTTGGCCTCGGCCAGCAGCACGTTCATATGCCCCGGCAGGCGACCGGCCACCGGATGGATGCCGAAGCGCACGTTCTTGCCGGCGCTGCGCAGCTTGCGTGTCAGCTCGCTGACCGCGTTCTGCGCCTGGGCCACCGCCATGCCGTAGCCCGGCACGATGATCACGCTGTCGGCATCGTTGAGCGCACTGGCCACGCCGCCGGCGTCGATGGACACCTGCTCGCCCTCGATCTCCGCCGCCGGCCCCTTGGTACCGCCGAAGCCGCCCAGGATGACGTTGATGAAGTTGCGGTTCATCGCCTTGCACATGATGTACGACAGGATCGCACCGGAGGAGCCCACCAGGGCGCCGGTGACGATCAGCAGGTCGTTGGAGAGCGTGAAGCCGATGGCCGCCGCGGCCCAGCCGGAGTAGCTGTTGAGCATCGACACCACCACCGGCATGTCGGCACCGCCGATGCCCATGATCAGGTGGTAGCCGATGAAGAAGGCGAGGCCCGCCAGCACCAGCAGGGTCCAGAAGCCCGCGCCGTTGAGGTAGAGGATGGCCAGCAGCAGCGAAGCCGCCGCCGCGCCGGCGTTGAGCAGGTGTCCGCCGGGCAGCTGCTTGGGCTTGCCGTCGATCTTGCCGGCCAGCTTGCCGAAGGCGATCACCGACCCGGTGAAGGTCACCGCGCCGATGAAGATGCCCAGCACCACCTCGACCTGCAGGAAGGTCAGCTCGGCCGGCGTCTTCTCCGCCACCAGGGCGGCGAACGCCGAGAACTCCTGGGACGTGGCCTCGATGGCGCGGGCCGCCATGACCCGGCGCCGCTCCAGGTCGGCGTTCCAGGCCACGAACACCGCGGCCAGGCCGACGAAGCTATGCAGCGCCGCCACCAGCTGCGGCATCTCGGTCATGTCGACCTTGCCGGCCACGTAGACGCCGATGCCCGCCCCGATGAGCATCATCGGGATCATCCACCAGTAGCCGCCGATACCCGGCCCGAAGGCGGTGAAGAACACCGCCACGGCCATGCCGACGATGCCGTACCAGACGGCGCGCTTGGCCTTCTCCTGGTTGCTTAGTCCCCCCAGCGAGAGGATGAACAGAACACTTGCCGCGATCGCCGCGGCAGATACGAATCCTTGACCCAACATGTCGTGTCTCCGCCGCTCAGGATTTCTGGAACATGGCCAGCATCCGGCGTGTCACCAGGAAGCCACCCACGATATTGATGGACGCGATCAGCACCGAGATCGCCGCCAGCACGCCGACCACGACGCTGCCCGAACCGATCTGCAGGACCGCGCCGAGGATGATGATGCCGGAGATCGCATTGGTCACCGCCATCAGCGGCGTGTGCAGCGAGTGGCTGACGCCCCAGATCACCTGGAAGCCGACGAAGCAGGCCAGCACGAAGACGATGAAGTGCTGCATGAAGGAGGCCGGGGCCACCTGGCCGAGCAGCATCATCAGCGCGCCGCCGACCGCCAGCAGCGTCACCTGGCGCTTGGTCTGCGCCTTGAAGGCGGCGTGTTCGGCGGCCTTCTTCTCCTCCGGGGTCGGCTCCTTCTCCTTGGGCTTGGGCTTGGCCGCGCCGATGGCCTTCACCTTGGGCGGCGGCGGCGGGAAGGTGACCTCGCCCTGGTGGGTCACCGTGGCGCCACGGATCACGTCGTCCTCCATGTCGTGCGCGATCTGCCCGTCCTTCTCGGGGGTCAGGTCGGTCAACATGTGGCGGACGTTGGTGGCGTAGAGCAGCGAGGACTGGGTCGCCATGCGCGAGGGGAAGTCGGTATAGCCGACCACCGTCACCCCGTTGTCGGAGACCACCTTCTCGTCGGCCCGGGTCAGGTCGCAGTTGCCGCCCTTCTCGGCCGCCAGGTCGATGATCACCGAGCCCGGCTTCATGGCCGCGACCATGTCCTCGAGCCACAGCTTGGGCGCCGGCTTGCCGGGAATCAGCGCCGTGGTGATGACGATATCGACGTCGGGCGCCTGCTCGCGGAAGCACTCGAGCTGCTTCTCGCGGAATTCGGGGCTGGAGGGGGCCGCGTAGCCACCGCTCTCGGCGCCGTCCTGGCTGTCCTCGAAGTCGAGGAACAGGAACTCGGCGCCCATGGACTCGATCTGCTCCGAGACCTCGGGGCGTACGTCGAAGGCGCGCACCACAGCGCCGAGGCTGGTGGCCGTGCCGATGGCGGAAAGCCCCGCCACGCCGGCGCCGATCACCAGCACCTTGGCGGGCGGCACCTTGCCGGCCGCGGTCACCTGGCCGGTGAAGAAGCGCCCGAAATTGTTGCCCGCCTCGATCACCGCGCGGTAGCCGGCGATGTTGGCCATGGACGACAGCGCATCCATCTTCTGGGCCCGCGAGATGCGCGGCACCATGTCCATCGCCACCGCGGTGGCGCCCTTGGCCCGGCACGCCTCCAGCATCTCCTCATTCTGGGCCGGCCAGAAGAAGCTGATCAGGGTCTGGCCCTCGCGCAGGCGCTCGGCCTCCTCCTCGAGGGGCTCGCGGACCTTGATCACCACCTCGGCCTCGGTCCACAGCGCCTCGGCGCCGTCGACCACGGTGACACCGGCATCGCGGTAGGCCGCGTCGTCGAAGCCCGCCGCCGCGCCGGCGCCGGTCTCGATGAGGCAGTCGTGTCCGAGTTTCTGGATGAACTTCGCGCTGTCAGGGGTCAGCGCGACACGCGCCTCACCCTTGGCGAGCTCCTTGGGTGCACCAATCTTCACGTTGGATCTCCCGCTAGTTATTGGAATCTTGCATGGGTCAGACCGGATATTCATACCTGAGCATGCCGCGATGCACAACAGCCAGGCGGATGTTGACAATGGACCCAATTTAGCACTGTTGCACCAAAGAAAAACGCAGATATTCGTCCAATGCGGACATCCTGGGAAGGCGACATCCCGGTGACGGGTTACCCACGAAAAGGCCGCCCGAAGGCGGCCTTTTCAAGCGGTGACATCGCGGGGGATGTCAGTTCGAAGCAGCGATCAGGCGCTCAGCAGGGCGTTGAGACGCTTGACGTAAGCGGCAGGGTCATCGAGGTGACCGCCCTCGGCGATGATCGCCTGGTCGAGCAGGATGCGTGCCAGGTCCTCGAAGCCGTCGCCTTCGACGCCCTCGAGGCGGGCCACCAGGGCATGCTCGGGGTTGAGCTCGAGGATCGGCTTGACCTCGGGCATCGGCTGGCCGGCGGCCTCCATGATGCGACGCATCTGGAAGCCCATCTCATGCTCGGGCAGCACCACGCAGGCCGGGGAATCGGTGAGGCGATGGGTCACCTTGACCTCCTGGACCTCGTCGCCCAGCGCCTCCTTGACGCGCTTGACCAGGTCTTCCTTGGCCTTGGCGGTCTCCTCCTGCGCCTTCTTCTCCTCCTCGTCCTCGATCTCGCCGAGGTCAAGATCGCCCTTGGCGACGTCGACCAGGCTCTTGCCCTCGAACTCGGTGAGATGGCTCATCAGCCACTCGTCGATGCGGTCGTGGAGCAGCAGCACCTCGATGCCCTTCTTGCGGAAGACCTCCAGGTGGGGGCTGTTCTTGGCCGCGTTGAAACCGTCGGCGACGATATAGTAGACCTTCTGCTGGTTCTCCTTCATGCGCGAGACGTAGTCGGCCAGCGACTGGTCCTGGGTGGCGCTGTCGGCATGGGTGCTGGAGAAGCGCAACAGGCCGGCGATCTTCTCGCGGTTGGCGTGATCCTCCGCCGGGCCTTCCTTGAGCACGCTGCCGAAGGTGTTCCAGAAGGTCTGGTAGGCCTCGGAATCCTTGGCGAGTTTCTTGAGCATGTCCAGCGAGCGCTTGGTCAGGGCGCTCTTGATCTTCTCGACCTGCGGATCCTGTTGCAGCAGCTCGCGGGAGACGTTCAGCGACAGGTCACGGGTGTCCAGCACGCCCTTGATGAAGCGCAGGTAGAGCGGCAGAAACTGCTCGGCGTCATCCATGATGAAGACGCGCTGCACGTAGAGCTTCACCCCGCGGGCGCCATCGCGCTCGTAGAGATCGAACGGCGCGCGGCCCGGCACATAGAGCAGGCTGGTGTACTCGAGCTTGCCCTCGACCTTGTTGTGGCTCCAGGTCAGCGGATCGCTGAAGTCGTGGGCCACGTGCTTGTAGAAGGCCTTGTACTCGTCGTCGGTGAGTTCGCTCTTGGGACGCACCCACAGCGCGGTGGCCTCGTTGACGGTCTCCCAGGTGGTGGTCTCGCTGCCCTCGATCTCGTTGCCGTCCTCGTCGCGGGCGGTCTCGACCTTGGGCATGCGCACCGGCACCTCGATGTGGTCGGAGTACTTGCGCACCAGGCTCTGCAGGCGGAAGTCGTCGGCGAACTCGCCGGCATCTTCCTTGAGGTGCAGGACGATCTCGGTACCGTGGGTCTCGCGCTCGATATCGGCGACGGTGAACTCGCCCTCGCCCTTGGAGTGCCACTCGACGCCGTCGCCCTGCGCGGTGCCCGCCTTGCGGGTGCGCACGGTGATGTCGTCGGCAACGATGAAGCCGGAGTAGAATCCGACGCCGAACTGGCCGATCAGCCGGGCATCCTTCTGCTGCTCGCCGGAGAGCTGCTTGAGGAACTCGGCGGTGCCGCTTCTGGCGATGGTGCCGAGGTTCTCGATCACCTCGTCGCGGTTCATGCCGATGCCGTTGTCGCGCACGGTGACGGTGCCCGCCTCGGCGTCGTGCTCGATCTCGATGCGCAGCTCGCTGTCGCCTTCATAGAGCGCATCGTTGTCCAGCGCCTGATAGCGCAGCTTGTCGCAGGCGTCGGCGGCGTTGGAGATCAGCTCGCGCAGGAAGATCTCCCTGTTGGAATACAGGGAGTGGATCATCAGGTGCAGCAGCTGCTTGACCTCGGTCTGGAAGCCGAGGGTTTCTTCATGGGTGGCAGTGGTCATGTGGCTCGGACCCCTTTTTCGACATGACAATGGTGGCGACGCCACCGATGTGGAACTGTCGTCGATATGGGGACCGTCGTGGGCTTTTCAAGCACCCCGTCGCGCTTAACTGGCGGACGGGTCGCCGAGCACGAAGTGCAGGCGTGCGGTGGCGATGGGTACGCCCTCGCGCTCCTGCCAGGAGCTGACCTGGACATTGCCCAGGCGCCGTCCCTCGCGCAGCAGGGTGCAGCGGGCCAGGGTCGGCACCACCCGGGCGGTCCGCAGGTAGTCGATGGAGAGATCGACGATGCGCGGCAGGCGTGGCTCCCGAGCGGCCAACATCAGATCCAGGGTCGCGGCGGTCTCCATGAAGGCCGCCACCACCCCACCATGCAGCGCCGGCAGCAGCACGTTGCCGACGTTCTCCTCGCGGGGGTCGAGGCGAAACAGCAGGCCCTCGCCGTCCGGGTCCGCCTGGGCCGTGACGCCGATGCGCCGGGCATAGGGGATCAGCGAGAGCCACGCCTGAACGTCGCCCTCGGCGCGAGTGCGCGCCAGCCACTCGAGGTCGTGGAAGCCTTCACGCATGATGTTGCTCCTCATCGAACAGCGCCGCCGCGAAGCCCGGCGGGGTATTGCGCGGGCCCAGGCGCACGAAGTTGCCGATGCCTCGCGCCAGCGGCTGCCCCTGCTGGCGAAGGGTGCCCTCGGTGAAGACCACCGATGCGGTGACGCGCACCACCCGCGCCTCGGCGATGATCGCCTGACCGGCCAGGCCCGGCCGGTAGTGATCGACGCGCAGATCGAGGGTCGGGCAGACCTCCGGCACCGGCAGCGCCGGCAGCACCGCCGCGCCGCAGGCGGTATCGAGCAGCATGGTCAGCACCCCGCCGTGCACCAGCCCCCGGGCGGCGTCGCCGAGCAGCGCCTCGTCCCAGGGCAGGCGCAGGGTGACGCCCTCGGGCGTCGCCTCGAGCACCTCGAGGCCGAGCGCGCGGGTGTGGGGGATGACCGCGACGAAGCGCGCCAGGGCGCGGCGCCAGTCGGCGGCGCTGGGGGTGTGATCGGGGGGCATGCGGACCTCGTGGGACGCCTGTCGAGAGAGATTCAAACGATCGTATCAGGGCAGGCGCTCGTCGTCGCGTCGACCTTCGCCGGGGGCCTCGCGCTCCTCCCGCCAGGCGCGATACCCCGCCAGGTGGCGATCGACCCGGGTCAGCAGCCAGCCGACGATCACCACGTCGTCGACCAGGCCGAGCAGCAACAGCACGTCGGGGATCAGGTCGAGGGGCGAGATCAGGTAGGCCAGGGCCACCAGCATCCACAGGAAGGCCCCCCAGGGCACCGGCCGGTAGCGCCGCAGCAGCACGTCGCGGGTCATGGGCAGGAAGAGCCGCAGGGCGCGGCCCATCTGGCCCAGCACGCGGGAGCGTCGACGCGGGTGCTCCCCCGACCCTCCACCGCTGAATCTGGCCATCGCTCCCTCCTTGCCGCCACGCATAAATCCCGCTACACGATAGGATATCCTCGCGGCGCCGGATAGCCGGCGCCTGTCGGGGCACGGCGACACTACTCAAGGCCGCCGCCATCGGCCACCATGGCCGGCCGCCGATCGCGAACCGCAAGAGGTCACTCCATGCTCCCGTCATTCGGTCACTGCAAGACCCTGATCGCCGCCACCCTGTGCTGTCTCCCCCTGCTCGCCCAGGGCAATGACCGCGCCATGCAGGATGCCCTGCAGGCCGCGCGTAGCCAGCAGTGGCAGAAGATCGATCAGCGCGCCATCGAGGGTCACGTGCTGGCCGGCTACGTCGACTACCACCGCCTCAAGGCGCGCCTGCCCGGCGCCGAGCCCGAGGCGGTGCTGGCCTTCATCGAGCGCCACGACGATGCCCCGCTGGGGGAGTGGCTGCGCGGCCAGGCCATCCAGCAGTATGGCGAGGCGGGGCGCTACGAAAGCCTGCGGGCGGTAGCCGACGGCGTCCCCGCGGGCACCGAGCGCCAGTGCCACTACTACACCGCCCAGCTCGGCGCCGACCAAAAGGCGGCCGCCGAGGGGGGACGCGAGCTGTGGCGGGTCGGCCGATCGCAGCCCGATGCCTGCGATACCCTCTTTAACACCCTGCGGGCCCAGGGGGAGATCGATCAGGAAGCGATCTGGGAGCGCATGACCCTGGCCTGGCAGGCCGGCGAGACCGGGCTTGCCGACTACCTCGGCCGCATGCTCGGCCGGGACTGGCAGAATGGCCGCACGGCCATGACCGTGCTGAAGAAAGACTTCTCCGCCGTCACCCACACCCCGGCCTGCCTCGGGCCGGAGTGCCGCGGCACCAGCGCGCTGTATGCCGCCGCCATGCACGGCTTCACCCGGGCGGATACCGAGGCCGCCCTGGAGGCCTGGCGCAAGCTCTCCCCTCACCTCTCCCTGCAGGAACGCCACCGCCGCGCGATCGAGCACGACCTGGCCTTCTATTCCATGGTCCGCGACATCGACCAGAACCTCGGCTGGGTCGACGAGCTGCTGACGCGACGCGATGACGGCGACCTGCTCGAACTGCGGGTCAGGACCGCGCTTGGCGATCGCGACTGGTCCGAAGTGATCGGGTGGATCGAGCGGATGGACGAGGCCCAGCGCGGGGAAAGCCGCTGGCAATACTGGTTGGCGCGGGCCCTTGAGCAGCAGGGCAACGACGCCGAAGCGCGAGAGGCCTATGCCCGAGCCGCCGGGGAGCGCAACTTCTTCGGCTTCGCAGCAGCCGATCGCCTCGATCGACCCTACGCCCTCAATCAGGCACGCAGCCGGTTCGATGAAGAGGCCCGCCGGGGGGTGGCCGAGTGGCCGGCCGTACGTCGCACCGAGGCGCTCTTGCGCATCGGCGAGCCGGGGCTCGCCGCCAGCGAGTGGTATGCCGCCGTGGCGCGCGGCAGCGAAGAGCAGGCCCGCCTGCTCGCCGACTATGCCCAGCGACGCGGCTGGCAGGCCCGACTGGTGCAGACCACCATCGCCGGCAAGCTGTGGGACGACCTGGCGTGGCGTTTCCCCGAGGCCTATCGCGACCACTTCCTGCACTGGGGCCGGCAGACCCGCGTCGACCCCTATCTGCTGATGGGCATCGCCCGGCGCGAGAGCGCCTACAATCCCGATGCGCTGTCGCCGGCCGGAGCCCGCGGCCTGATGCAGCTGATGCCGGGCACTGCCACTCAGGTCAGCCGGCAGCTCGGCATGAACGACCCGGGGCCCTACGGCGTGCTCGACCCAGCCGTCAACATCCGCCTGGGCAGCACCTACATCCGCGACATGCTCGACCGCTACCAGGGCAACCGCCTGGCCGCCACGGCGGCGTACAACGCCGGCCCCCACCGCGTCGACCGCTGGCTGCGCGAGGCGCCGCAGGCGTTCGACCTATTCGTGGAGAGCATTCCCTTCCGCGAGACCCGCGACTACGTGCAGGCCGTGCTGGCCTATCGGGTGATCTTCGAGAGCCTGGCCAACGGCGGCGACAGCGCCGGCGTCTCGCTGCTGACCCCGGCGGAGACCTCGGTGCGCTACGACCGCTCGCTGCTGGCCAGCAACTGAGCCTCGGCCGCATCCCTCAGGCCAGCCGCTCCTGGCCGCTTCTAAAAACCAGCGGCCCCTGACGCCAGCGGCCCCGGGATCTCTCGGGGCCGCTGGCGTTTCGACATCCGTCTCAGCCCGGTGGTCGGGTCAGCGCCAGCTTGATGCCGAAGCCGACCAGCACGGCCCCGGTCAGGCCATTGAGCCAGCGGCTGAATGCGGGGCTGGCGAGCCAGCGGCCCGCACTGCCCACCATCGCCACGATGCCGATCTGCCACAGGTTGGCCACCACGAAGTGCACCCCGGCCAGCCACAGCGACTTGGCGAGTGCCGGATCCCCTGGGGCGATGAACTGCGGCAGGAAGGCCATGTAGAAGACCACCGTCTTGGGATTGAGCACGTTGGATAGCAGCCCCTCGCGCACCGGCCGCCACAGCGGCACCGGCCGACGCTCGGTCGCGACACCGGCCACGGGTAGCCCCTGCCCCCGCCGGGCGGCCAGCAGACTCGCCACGCCTAGCCATACCAGGTAGGCGGCACCCGCCAGCTTGAGCACGCCGAAGGCCCAGGCCGATTGCAGCAAGATCAGCGAGATGCCGAGCGCCGAGACCGTGGCGTGCACGAAGAGGCCACAGCAGATGGCCAGGCTGGTGGCCACGCCGTCTCGCCAGCCGCCCCGCGCGGTATTGCGGATCACCAGCAGGGTATCCACCCCGGGGCTCATGCTGAGCAGCGTGATGGCCACCAGGAACGGCCAGAACTGTGCGTCGATGAACATGCCACCCTCCAAACGGTGATCACGAAGGCACACTTGCCTTCAACGGAAGAAAAGCGCCCGACGATCAGCCGTTGAAGATGCCGCGGCGGGCATGGCGCATGGAAATCTGGTCGTTGAGGGTCCAGAAGTCATAGAGCACCCCGAGCCCGAAGAGACCGAAGGTCAGCAGGTAGAGGATGCCGGTCAGCCACTTGCCGAGATAGAAGCGATGGAGGCCGAACACCCCCAGGAAGGTCAGCAGCAGCCAGGCCAGGGTGTAGTTGGTCGGGCCGGCCTGGAAGCGCAGGTCCGCCTGGCGGTCCATGGAGGGAATCAGGAACAGGTCGATCAGCCAGCCGATGCCGAGCAGCCCCAGGGTGAAGAACCAGATGGTGCCAGTGACCGGCTTGCCATAGTAGAAGCGGTGGGCGCCGAGGAAACCGAACAGCCACAGCAGGTAGCCGACGACCTTGCTGTGGGTGTCGCTGGACGCAAGATGCGGTTGGGTCATGAGGGGTCTCTTTTCGGTGATGAAGCGGGCGAGATGGAGGCTGGACGCTCACGGGCTTTCCATCTACAGTAATTTTGCGGGCGGCAGCGCCAGTCTCCCTGCGACACCATGTTGACGCAACCCTGGCGCTGTAGCACTATCCGCTGCGTTGGTCAGCAAGCAGAAAAGTCGTCAGTTGTACTTCGATTCCTTCGATATACCCGGTGCGCACTTGCTTCTTGTTCTGCCCACGCATTACGGGACCATGGCGAGGTCGGTCCTCCCTGGCCCAGCACCATTATTTAGTTAGTTAAGGAAATCGACAATGGCAACTGGCACTGTCAAGTGGTTCAACGATACCAAGGGCTACGGCTTCATCTCTCCGGACGACGGCGGTGATGACCTGTTCGCTCACTTCTCCGAGATTCAGGCTGAAGGCTTCAAGTCCCTGCAGGACGGCCAGAAAGTCACCTTCGAAGTGACCCAGGGCAAGAAAGGCCTTCAGGCCTCCAACATCCGCGCTGCCGACTGATCCTCGGTTGACCCGGAGGCGCCCGGCCGGCATCGCCGTCCGCACGCCGTAGAGAAAGGCCCACCTAACTGGTGGGCCTTTTTCGTGTCGGGGCCCGTCCTGCAGGGAAGCAGTGACGGGCGTCGAGGCATCAGTCGCTGCCGGCCTCGTTGTCCAGCTCGGAAGACGGTTCGGAAGACGGTTCGGAGGACGGTGTGGAGGACAGTTCGGCGTCCAGCTCGGAAGAAGCACCCGGCGCCCGGCGCTCGGCCTGTTGGAACTGCTCCTCGATCTGGCGGCTCGCCTCCTCGAAGCGCTTCTCGGTCTCCTTGATGATGGCGTCGACCTCCTCCTCGCCGAGCTCGTCCGGCACCGCCGAGACCTCATCCGGCAGCGGGGAAGACTCCTCCAGGACCGACTCCAGATCGGCCGAGGCCTTGGCCTCGGGGATCGGCTCGCGCTCGGGCCGCTGCCGCTCCGCCTGCTCGAACTGCTCGTCGATGCGCCGGCTGGCTTCCTCGAAGCGCCGCTCGGTCTCCTCGAGGATGGCATCGACGTCGGTGCGGCTCGTCTCGCCGGGCAGCGACTCGTCCATCGTCTCGGCGTCGACATCGCCTTGTGCCTCGACGGCGATCTCGCCCTGCTCTGTTGCCGCCTTTGTCGCCGCCTCGGTGGTCTGCTCAGTGGCCTGCTCGGTCGCGGGCGGCGCCTCGCTGGCCTGATCGGGGGGCTGCTCGGTCGCCTCCTCGCTCGTGGGCGCCGGCTCGGCCGGCTGGCTCGCCGCCTGCTGCGTCCCATCGCTCTCCGACGGTGTCGGCGTGTCGTCGCCGCTATCGCAGCCGGCGAGCCCCGCGACCAGCGCCAGGGCCGAGACCAGCGGCATCCAGGGTTTCATGATCGTTCTCCTGTTCCTGCCGATAAAGGGCGCCATTGCACCAGAGCCCCCTCACGGCCGCAAGGTGACGGTTCGCCTCAGGTGGCGAACAGCTGGCCGGCGATATCGCGAAAGGCCTTGAACTCGATGGCATTGCCGCTGGGGTCGCGGAAGAACATGGTGGCCTGCTCGCCCGGCTCACCGCGAAAGCGGAGATAGGGTTCGATCTCGAAACGCACGCCCGCCGCGGTGAGCCGGTCGACCAGGGCTTCCCAGTCGGCCATCTCCAGCACCACGCCGAAGTGCGGGACCGGCACGCCGTGACCGTCGACCGGATTGCGGTGGTCGTCGAGGCCCTGCTCGCCCAGCGCCGGATTCAGGTGGCAGACGAACTGGTGGCCATAGAGGTTGAAGTCGATCCAGGTGTCGCTGGAACGACCCTCCGGGCAGCCCAGCAGATCGCCATAGAAACGCCGGGCCTCGTCGAGGTCACGGACCTGAACGGCCAGGTGAAAGGGGGTGAGCATCGCGACGTCCTCCGCTGATGTGGGATGGGGAAACCGATCACTCATCATGCCGTCTCGTTGCCCGACTCGCCAGCCGACCCACCGTCCCTCTCATCGAGCGGACGCGCCGGACTCGGCAGTGGACAGCCCAGGGTCCAGGCCACCGCGCTCAGCAACTCCGCCTCCTCGGGCTCGATCCGGCCGTCGTGGGCCACGCAGCAGCTCATGGCCGCCAGCAGCGGGGCCCGCTCGGACGGGGCCAGGCGCACCAGTCGAGCCATGGCCCAGTCGAGGTCCGTGGCCAGGGCGGGCTCACGCACGAAGTCCAGTGGCACGCCCAGCACCGCCGAGAGCCGCTCGACGGCCGCCAGCGCCTGGCGATCATCCTGCTGACCGGCCCGGGCCAGCGTCGAGAGCAGCAGAGAGAGCGGGCCGGAGAGGTCGGCCAGGTGGCGGTCGCGTCGAGCCCGGCGCTCGCCCTGCATCCCCTGGAGCACGAGCCGGTGCAACGCCCACTGCAGGGCGCCGGGACGCGACTCCAGCGCCATCAGTCGACGCAGGCAGGCCTGGAAGCGCGTCGACTGCGCCACGGAGAGCCGCCGCAGCACGGGCAGCGCCAGCTCCATCAGCGGCAGGCGCTGGCCGGGCCTCAGCCGTGACAGGGGCACCTCCAGCGACTCGAGCTCGACGAGCACATCGGGCTGGGCCTGGCCGACCAGGGCCTCGCGCTGTGCCTCGCGACTGGCGGGATCGGCGCCCATCAGGATGCCGTAGACCAGCGCCCGAGCGGCAGAGGGCTGGTGGGCCGCCTCGATCAGGCGCTCGTCGATCTCGCCAAGCCGCCGACGGGCTCGGCCGATGTCCTCGGCGCTCGGCCGGCCGACACTCGCCACGATCGCGTCGGCGGCTGCCGCCTCGGTTGCCCGGGCGCCGGCCCCCATGGCCTCGGCCGTCGCCTGGTCGGCCGGCGCCCTCGCCGCCAGGGAGGCGGCCCCCTGCGGCGAAACGGCCGCAGGACGTGGCGATGCCGAGCGGATGGCCGGCACGGGGGGCAGGCTGCCGTCCCAGTGGGGCTCCACTCGGCGGATACGCGCCTCCAGCGGCGGATGGGTGGCCGTCAGACGGGACAGGGAACGCACACCGCTGCCGAAGAACAGGTGGCTGAACTCCTGGGCATGGGAGGCGAGCAGTCGCGAGCCCAGGCGATGGACGGCCAGCACTTTCAGGGCTCCCCCGATCCCCCCGGGGTTACGGGTGTACTGGACGGCGCTGGCATCGGCCAGGAATTCCCGCTGCCGGCTCACCGCCGCCTTGATCAGGTTGCCGCACAGGGTCCCGGCATAGCCCAGCACCATCAGCGCCGCGCCAAGGCCCAGCACCGCGACGTGCCCGCCCCCCCGCCGGGAACGCGTGCGACGGTCGCCGGAGGCATGCAGCAGCATGCGACCGACCAGGCCGATCACCAGCACCCCGTGCAACAGCGCCACCAGCCGCAGGTTCAGGCGCATGTCACCGTGGAGGATATGGCTGAACTCGTGGGCGACCACCCCCTGCAGCTGGTCCCGATCCAGCGACTCGATGGCGCCCCGGGTGACGCCGATCGCCACATCATCGAGGTCATGGCCTGCCGCGAAGGCATTGATCGCCTGATCCTCGAGCAGGAAGACCTCCGGCACCGGCATGCCGGAGGCGATGGCCATCTCCTCCACCACGTTGAGCAGCCGGCGCTCCTCCTCGTCGCGGGTCTCGAGGTTGAGCGGTCGCCCGCCCAGCGCCTCGGCCACCACGCTGCCGCCAGCGCGCAGCTGGAGGTGGCGCACCAGGCTGCCCACCCCCACCACCAGGATCACCGCCGTCGCCACCCCGCCCAGCAGGCGTGGATCCTGGGCGCGTGCCAGGGGATCGGCGGCAAGAGTGCCTCCCTCGAGCAGCGTCACCGCCAGCGCCACCGCCAGGGACGCCGCGACGATCAGGGCGATCACCGCCAGCACCAGCAGAATGACCAGCCGGCCGGTCATCCGGCGGGCACGATCCTGTGCCGTGAAGAAGTCCATGGGCGACGACTCAGAAATTCACTCGAGGCGCCGTCTGGATCTCGGCACTGTCCTCGAACTCCAGCAGGGCCGCCTCTTGCTTGTGGCCGAAGGAGCCCGCCAGCAGCACCGGGGGAAAGCTCTGCCGATAGGTGTTGTACTGCATCACCGCGTCGTTGTAGGCCTGCCGGGCGAAGGCCACCCGGTTCTCGGTACTGGTGAGCGTCTCGCTGAGCTGGCGCATGTTCTCGGAGGCCTTGAGGTCCGGATAGGCCTCCATCACCACGTTGAGGCGCCCGAGGGCGGCGCCCAGCGCACCCTCGGCGCCGGCGAGCTCCGCCATCGGGCCGGGCTCGCCGGGCCTGGCCGCGGCGTGCTGCAGTCCCACCTCGGCGGCATTGCGCGCCTCGGTCACCGCCTGCAGCGTCTCCCGCTCATGGCTCATGTAGGCCTTCGCTGTCTCGACCAGGTTGGGAATCAGGTCGTGACGGCGCTTGAGCTGCACTTCGATCTGGGCGAAGGCATTCTTGTAGCGGTTCTTCAGCGCCACCAGGCGGTTATAGATGGCCACCCCGTAGACCAGCAGGAGGCCCAGCAGCACAACGGGGATGATCAGCGAGAGGCTCATGATGTCGTCTTCCCTTGTCGACCGGAATCGGTCCGCCCGAGGGCGGTTGCCATGTATCGTATGTCCCAGCGGTCATAGTAGCCTCATGCCGGGTGGGAGAGCAGCGGGCACGTCAAGGACACCGCCAGCGACAGCGCCGCGGGATCGATCGTCACCATGAATTCCTTCCGCCGGGCGGGCTCGCCATCCAGGGTCAGCGGCACGCTCTCGTCGGCCTCGAAGGCGAGCCAGTCGACCCTCAGGGTATCGACATGGGTGCCGCGGGCGGGGCGCGTCTCTAGCTCGTGACGCATGGCGCGCAGCTGGGTCACCGAGCCGATGTCGTGCAGGATCAGCACGTCGAGGCGCCCATCGTCCAGCATGGCCTGGGGGGTCAGCACGTGTCCCCCGCCCGACTGGCGACCATTGCCGATGGCCAGCAGGCAGATCTCGGCCCGGCGTTCGCCCTCCTGCCAGCGAATCCGCCCGGCATAGTGGTTGATGTGCCAGGCCTTGACGGCCCCGATCAGCGAGTAGGCCCCGCCGCCGAGGAGACGCTTCAAGCCCTTGGGCGTGGACGAGGTGATCTCGGCACCGAAGCCGGCGGTGGCCATGTTCAAGAAGTGCCAGTCGTCCAGGCGGGGCACGTCGACGCGCTGCCCCGGCAGGCTCAGGGCCGCCTCGAGGGCCGGCGCGCAGGCCAGCGGCAGGCCCACCGAGGTGGCGAAATCGTTGGCACTGCCCAAGGGCAGGATGCCGAGCACCGGCCGGCGTTCGCGCGGCACGCGCATCAGGCCGTTGACCACCTCGTTGACGGTGCCGTCGCCGCCGCCGGCGATCACCCGATCGACGCCGTCGCGAGCGGCCTGTTCCGCCATGCGCTCGGCGTCGCCGGCCTCCCAGGTGACGCGCACCTCGAGGGCATCGCCCGCCGCCCGCCGCGCGAAGACCGCCTCGCGCACCTCCGGCAGCTGCGCCGACTTGCCGTTGAGGATCAGCCTGGCCATTCGTCCTCTCCTTGCCCGGTTCACCCTGTCCTGAATCACCCTTTCCTGATTCCCCTTTCCTGACTCACACTCTTCTGACTCACCCTGGCCCGACGCTCCCTTTTCTGCTCACGGCTCATCCTTGCGCGCCGAACCGCCACCCTGTCACGACCGCGTCATCGCCGACGGGCATACACCAAATCATGAATGCCATTCACCTGACGACTTCCCTACACTATCGGTCTTGCCGAAGATTGCAGAACAGGGAGTGTGCATGATCGAACCGGCCTTTCTTCTCGCGGCCTTCCTCGGCGGCATGTCCGCGATGTTGCTGCGGCTGCCGCCCATGGTGGGCTTTCTCGCCGGCGGCTTCGTGCTCAACGCGCTGGGTTTCGACAAGACCCCGCTGCTCGAGACCCTGGCCGACATTGGGGTCGTGCTGCTGCTGTTCAGTATCGGCCTGAAGCTGGACGTGCGCACCCTGCTGCGCCGTGACGTCTGGGGCGGCGCCTCCCTGCACATGCTGGCCTCGACCCTGGTGATGGTGATGCTGCTGGCGCTGATCAAGTGGCTGGGCCTCTCGCTGCTGGCCGACACCGGCTGGCCCACCCTGGCCCTGCTCGGCTTCGCGCTCTCCTTCTCGAGCACCGTCTTCGTGGTCAAGGTGCTGGAGAAGCGCAGCGAGACCCAGACCGCCTATGGCCGGCTGGCCATCGGCGTGCTGATCATGCAGGACATCTACGCGGTGCTGTTCATCACCGCCTCCTCCGGCGAGCTGCCGAGCCCCTGGGCCCTGGGCCTGGTACTGCTGATCCCGCTGGCACCCGCCCTGCGCGCCCTGCTGGACCGGCTGGGGCACGGCGAGATGCAGATGCTGTTCGGCATGCTGCTGGCACTGGTGCTGGGCTACGCGCTGTTCGAGTCCGTCGGCGTGAAGGGCGATCTCGGCGCGTTGATCATCGGCCTGCTGCTGGCGCCCCACCCCGCCGCCCAGACCCTGGCGCGCTCGATGTTCAGCCTCAAGGAGCTCTTGCTGGTGGGCTTCTTCCTGAGCATCGGGCTGACGGCCATGCCGAGTGCCGAGATGCTCGGCGCGGCCCTGCTGCTGGTGCTGATCCTGCCGCTGAAGAGCGTGATCTATCAGGCGATCTTCATGCGCTTCAAGATGCGCCACCGCACCTCGGTGCTGGCCACCCTCAGCCTGACCAACTACTCGGAGTTCGGCCTCATCGTGGGCGCCATCGCGGTCTCCAGCGGCTGGCTCTCGGGGGACTGGCTGGTGGTGATCTCCCTGGCCGTGGCGCTCAGCTTCGGGCTGTCGGCCGTCCTCAACGGCGTGAGCGAGCGGGTCTATCGCTGGCTGGAGCCGCGGCTGCCGGCGGTGAGCGTTGGCGAGCTCTCACCCAGCGACCGCCCCATAGAGGTCGGCGACGCCGAGGCGGTGGTGCTCGGCATGGGGCGTATCGGCCGCAGCGTCTATCGTCGCCTGCAGAAGGAGTATGGCCTGCGCGTGCTGGGCATCGACAGCAATCCCCAGAGCGTCAAGACCTTGAGCGGCCGCGGCTTCAATATCCTCGAGGGTGATGCCGTGGACTCGGACTTCTGGGACAAGCTCCTGATGTCCCGCGACGTGCAGATGGTGGTGCTGGCGATGCCGCACCACGCGGGCAACCTCTTCGCCCTCAAGCAGCTGCGTTCCCGCGAGTTTCCGGGGCGCATCACCGCCGTGGTTGAGTATCCCGAGGAGATCGAGCCGATCCGCGAGCTGGGGGCCAATGCGGTCTTCCATGTCTACGACGAAGCCGGCCGGGCGCTGGCCGACAGCGCCGCCGAGGAGGCCGGCGTGGTGTCCAAGGCCAGCCAGCTGGGGTGAGCGACGCGCCCGACTTGTCAGCGCGGGCCGCTTGTCGCGATACTTCCTCCATCGCCTGACTCTCGGGGCCCCACCGGCACGCGCGAGCCTCGCCCTCCGGGGCCTTGGCAGGTCGAGGCTCCCCCACATCGGAACGCACCTCCATGGACGACGTCTTCAGCTTCATCGGTAACGCCTTCGGCGAGTTCATCCGCTTCATCGTCGATGGCCTGACCGGCTTCTTCTCCGGCCTCGACGAGGCGGCCGGCAGCTTCATGCAGGGACTCTCCGACTCCCTGGGCATCCCCATCACCCTGATCAGCCTGCTGGTGCTGGCGCTGGGGCTGTGGCTCTTGTGGAAGGGCGTGGCCGCCCTGCTGCGGGGCGCCTTCATCGTCATGCTCATCTGGTGGCTACTGGGGGTGACGGTGCTCAGCTGGCTGATCAACTGACCCTTCATCTCATAAAAACAGCGCCGCCCTCTCGGGCGGCGCTGTCGTTTTTGGAGCGTCATTTCCTGGCGGGGAGCTCCCTCAGGCGAGCGCCTTCTCCACCACCTCATAGACGTTGGGCGAGAGCTCCTCGGCGCGGATGCGCTCGAGCTCGGCCTTCATCAGCTCCTGTCGCGCCTCGTCGAAGCGCGCCCAGCGGGTCAGCGGCGTGATCAACCGCGCGGCGATCTCCGGGTTGAGCCGGTTGAGCTCGATCACGGTGTCGGCCAGCAACCGGTAGCCCGCACCGTCGGCCCGGTGGAAGTTGACCGGGTTCTGGTTGGCGAAGGCGCCGATCAGCGCGCGCACCCGGTTGGGGTTCTTCAGCGAGAAGGCCGGATGCGCCATCAGGAACTTCACGCGATCGAGCACGTCCGCCTGGGGACGCGTCACCTGGAGGCTGAACCACTGGTCCATCACCAGCGGATCGTGCGCCCACTTCTCGCCGAAGGCCTTCAGCGCCGGGTCGGCGATGTCGCCGCGCGAGCCATGCACCAGCAGGGTCAGGGCATGACGCACGTCGGTCATGTTGTGGTTCGCCGCGAACTGCGCCTGGGCAAGCTCGAGCCCCGCCTCGTCCTCGATGGCCATGAGATACGAGAGCGCCACGTTCTTGAGGCTGCGCGCGGCGATCTGCTCGGGCTCCGGCGCATAGGGCGCCTCCGAGCGGTTCTCCTCGAAAACGCGCAGGAAGTCGTCACGCAGCGCCAGGGCCAGGGACTGCTTGACGAAGGTGCGGGCGGCATGGATGGCGTCGACGTCGACCAGTGGCTGCTGCTCGGCGATGTAGGCCTCCGAGGGCAGCGTCAGCATCTGGGCCAGCACCGCCTTGTCGTCGATACGGGCCTCCAGCACGCCGCGGAAGGCCTCGACCACCCGCGGATCCATCACCTTCTCGACGCCGTTGCGGTGGGCGGCGATCAGATCGTCCAGGGCCAGCAGGGCCAGGCGCTGGCCGGCATCCCAGCGATTGAAGCCATCGGAGTCGTGGGCCTGCAAGAACGCCAGGTCCTCGCGGCCAAAGGGGAAATGCAGCCTGACCGGCGCCGAGAAGCCGCGCAGCAGCGACGGCACCGGGGCCTCGCTGACCTCGGTGAAGATGAACTCCTGCTCGTCCTCGCGCAGGTGGATCACCGCGTCGGTGCCCAGCGCCTCGCCGTCCAGCGTCAGCGGCAGGTCGCGGCCGGACTTGGTGCCCACCAGGCCCAGGCGCACCGGGATGTGCAGGGCCTGCTTCTCGGCCTGGCCGGGGGTCGCCGGGGTGCGCTGGCGAAGCACCAGCCGGTACTCGGCGTTGGCGTAGTCGTACTCGCCGTGGGCGTCGATCTCGGGGGTGCCCGCCTGGGAGTACCAGCGCAGGAACTGGCCGAGATCCTCGCCCGAGGCCTCGGCCATGCAGTCGACGAAGTCCTCGATGGTCACCGCCTGGCCGTCGAAGCGCGAGAAGTAGAGATCGCTGCCGCGGCGGAAGGCCTCCTCTCCCACGAGGTTCGAGAGCATGCGCACGATCTCGGCGCCCTTCTCGTAGATGGTCAGGGTGTAGAAGTTACCGATCTCGATGTAGTGATCGGGACGTACCGGATGGGCGGTGGGGCCGGCATCCTCGGCGAACTGGGCGGTGCGGAAGAAGGAGACGTCCTCGATGCGCTTGACCGGCGCCGAGTTGGTGTCGGCAGAGAAGCACTGGTCACGAAAGACGGTGAAGCCCTCCTTGAGGGAGAGCTGGAACCAGTCGCGGCAGGTGACGCGGTTGCCGGACCAGTTGTGGAAGTATTCGTGGGCGACGATGCTCTCGACGCGCTGGAAGGCGGCATCGGTGGCGGTATGGGGATGGGTCAGCACCGCCGCCGAGTTGAAGATGTTGAGCCCCTTGTTCTCCATGGCACCCATGTTGAAGTCGTTGACCGCGACGATCATGAACAGGTCCAGGTCGTACTCGCGCCCGTAGGTCTGCTCGTCCCAGGTCATGGCGCGCTTCAGCGAGGCCATGGCGTGGTCGGTCTTGTCGAGGTTCTCCTCCTCCACGAAGAGCTGCAGGGTCACCTCGCGCCCGCTCATGGTGGTGAAACGATCCTCGACCTTCTCGAGGTCGCCGGCCACCAGCGCGAACAGGTAGCTGGGCTTGGGATGCGGGTCCTCCCAGGTGACGAAGTGGCGCCCGCCGGGCAGCTCGCCGCGCTCGACCGGATTGCCGTTGGAGAGCAGCACCGGCAGGGTCGCGGCATCACCGATCAGCGTGGTGGAGAAGGTCGCCATGACGTCCGGGCGATCCGGGTAGAAGGTGATGCGACGAAAGCCCTCCGCCTCGCACTGGGTGCAGTACATGCCGCTGGAGCGGTAGAGCCCCGAGAGCGCCGTATTGGCATCGGGCGTGACCTCCACCTCGGTGTCGAGCAGGAAGGTCTCCGGCACCCGGTGCACGACCAGCCCCGCCTCGCCGACCGCGTACTCGTCCTCGTCAAGCGCCTGGCCGTCGATGGCGATGGCCTTGAGGTCGAGCTGCTCGCCGTCGAGTTCGAGGGGCGCGCCGGCCTCGCGCTCGGGGTGGCGCTCGAGGTGCAGGCGCGCCTTGACCCGGGTGGCGGCGGGGTCGAGATCGAAGGTCAGCTCGGTGCGGGTCACGCGGTAGGCGGGCGGACGGTAGTCACTCAGGTAGATCGGCTGCGGTTCTGACATCTAGGAAGGGCTCCTGTCGGTAATTGCGATCCATTGTACGGCCCGCCGTGCCCGAAGCTCAAAGCCGGGCGCTCAGCGGGCTACGATGGGCTCGGGACGTGACAGGACCCAGGCGGTGACCAGCGCAAGCCCCGCGATGAGCGCGAGCTTGAGCCACCAGAGGCTGACGGTGAGGGCCAGCACCAGCATCGACACGGCGAGCATGGCCGCGGCGAGGCGCTTGGCATGGCGGGGAATCGCCCGCTCGGATTCCCAGGCGGTGATGGCGGGACCGAAGCGCGGGTGTTGGCGAATCCAGGCGGCGAAGCGCGGCGAGCCCTTGGAGGCCGCCCAGACCGCCAGCAGCATGAAGCAGGTGGTCGGCAGCAGGGGCAGGAAGGCGCCGACCACACCTACCCCGAAGCTCATCCAGGCCAGGCCGAGGAAGGCGAGACGTTGCAGGGTCGGCATCTGGTGCTCACTCCCGTTCATCGGCGTCAATGCTCATTGAAGAGCATTTCGCCGCCCGGTGCCAATCGCGATCGCCTATGGACGCCATCGGGATGACCGGGATCATGCCTCCCGGTCAGTCGCCCGACCCGTCGCCCGCCAGTCTCGACGGTCGGTCGCAACGATCAGTCACGAAAGTTGTCGAACTGCAGCGGCAGGTCGGGACCGCCCTCTGCGCGCAGCAGCGCCATGACGGCCTGGAGGTCGTCGCGCTTCTTGCCGGTGACGCGTACCTTCTCGCCCTGGATCTGGGCCTGGACCTTGAGCTTGCTCTCCTTGATCCGCTTGACGATGTCCTTGGCTTCCTTCTGGTCGAGGCCCTGCTTGAGGGCCACCTCCTGACGGGCGCGCACCCCGGAGAGCACCGGCTCCTCGATGTCCATGCAGCGGGCGTCGATCCCGCGCGCGATCAGCTTGTTGCGCAGCACGTCGAGCATCTGCTTGAGCTGGAAATCGACCTCGGCCTCGAGGGTCACGGTGTCGCCGCCGAGCTCGAAGCTCGCGGTGACGCCCTTGAAGTCGAAGCGGGTCTGGATCTCGCGATTGGCCTGATCCACGGCGTTGCTGGCTTCGTGCTTGTCGAACTCGGAGACGATGTCGAAGGAGGGCATGGCGATGTCCTGCGGGTCATGGAAGGTGAACGAAAGAAGCCGATTCTATCAGCCCTCGCGCCGGGGCGCGGCCTCCTCCGAGGCGACCAGCGGCTTGGCCATCTGCCAGCCGCCGCAGCCGTCCTCGTAGTAGTCGCCGAGCCAGCACTCCGGGGTGAAGCCCATGCGCCGATAGAGCCCCATCGCCACGTCGTTGTCGGCCCGCACCTCGAGCCCCAGCACCTCGGCCTCCCGTTCGCGGGCCTCGGCCTCCAGAGACTCCAGCAGCTGCCGGCCCAGGCCGCTGCCGCGCGCCTCGGGGTGCACGCAGAACGAATAGAGCCGGGCGCGACGGCTGCCGCGACGAAACAGCAGGGTGCCGTAGCCGAGCAGGGTCACGGGCCGCTCGTCGCGATCGCCGCGCTGTGCCACCAGAGTCAGGGCATGGGCCCGATTGAGCAGGTGCCAGAGCTGGCGACGGCTGAAGCGGTCGCCGCTGAAGGCCACCTGCTCGAGGCGATAGAGGGCGTCCAGGTCATGGCCGCTGGCCTGGCGCAGGGTGACGGTCATCTCGAGTCTCCAGAGGTCTTGCCGACGATTGTGATCATGGCCAATGTCGATGTCATCGTCGCTGATCATGAAATCTTTTCACCCACCGCGGCGCTTGTCGACGCCCGGCCCCAGGCGCATGCTGGCCGCATTCCGGCGGCACCCTGCCGCCCTGCCTGGAAGCCTGACATGTGTCCGCTGCGCATCGTCGTCGACCGCCTGGAAGACTGGCGCCCCTATTTCCCCTCCGAGGATCTGATCACCGCCGACGACTTCCTCGCCCAGGACCAACCGCACCGGCGCGCCGATGAGCCGGACCGCACCACCCGCGTGATCAACCTGTGCGGCGAACTCGACGACCTGGGTACCGGCTACTACGTATCGTTACTGGCCCAGGCGCGGGGCCAGCGCGTGCTGCCCGCGGTGGAGACGCTCAATGCGCTGGGGCGCAAGGCGCTGGTCGACCTGCAGCTCGATGGCCTGGATGCCCTGCTCGACGACCTGGCCCGCCAGGGCGCCCTCTCCGGCGAACGACTGACCCTGCGGGTGCTGTTCGGCGACTGCCGGGAGCCGGGCCTGGCGCGACTGGCGCGCAAGCTCTTCGAGCGCCTGCCCTGCCCGCTGCTCGAGGCGCGCCTGGTGCGCCGCCATGACGCCTGGCGTCTGGCACGCCTGAAGCCCCTGCGCCTGCGCGAGCTGACCGCCGACGAGCAGGACCTCTTCGCGACGGCGCTCAATCGCCACTCGCGCCAGGTATGGCGGACGCCCCAGGCGCGCCGCCGCTACCGCTTCGACCTGGCGATCCTGGTCGACCCCGAGGAGGCGCTGCCGCCGAGCAACCGCGGGGCGCTGAAGGCGTTCATTCGCGCCGGGCGCCGACAGGGCATCGACGTCTCGCTGATCACCCGCCGCGACGCCGGCCGCCTCGCCGAGTTCGACGGCCTGTTCATTCGCGAGACCACCGCGCTGGATCACCACACCTATCGCATGGCCCGGCGCGCGGAACACGAGGGGCTGGTGGTGATCGATGCGCCCCGCGACATCCTGCGCTGCACCAACAAGGTCTACCTGCACGCCCTGCTGCGGGCCCGCGGCGTGCCGGCGCCGGAGGGCATCCTGCTCAAGCGCGGCGATCGCCGACCGCTGGCCGAGCGGGTCGCGTACCTGGGCTTCCCGCTGGTCCTGAAGATTCCCGACGGCGCCTTCTCCCGGGGCATCGTCAAGGTGGCCTCGCTGGAGGAGCTCGCACGGGAATCCGAGCGGCTCTTCGCCACCTCGGCCCTACTGCTGCTCCAGGAGTGGCTACCCACCGCCTTCGACTGGCGGATCGGCGTGCTCGACGGCCAGGTGCTGTTCGCCAGCCGCTACTACATGGCCCGGGGCCACTGGCAGATCTACGACCACTCCGGCGGTCGCGTGAAGAGCGGCGGCTTTACCACCCACGATCCCACCGAGGTGCCGCCCGCGGTGATCAAGGCGGCGCTGCGGGCCACCCGGCTGATCGGCGACGGCTTCTATGGGGTCGATATCAAGCAGGCCGGCGAGCGGGTGGTGGTGATCGAGGTCAACGACAACCCCAACGTGGATGCCGGCATCGAGGATGCCGTGCTCGGCCGGGCCCTCTACGAGCGGATCATGGCCGTCTTCCTGGCGCGCATGGAGGCCCGGGTTGGCCAGCGCGACCGCCTCGAAGGCTGACGCGCGACGCCGGGTGACGTATGCTGCCACTCCTCGACAAGCCTTGTACACGCCATGGAGCTTCGATGAACGATCGCGATACCCGCCACCAGCAGGCCATGCAGAAACTGAAGTCCCGCGTCGATGAGAAGGTCGCCGAGGCGAATGAGCAGCGCGGGCTGCTGCTGGTCTTCACCGGCAACGGCAAGGGCAAGACCACCGCCGCCTGGGGCACCGTGACCCGGGCCCTGGGCTACGGCTACCGGGTCGGCGTGGTGCAGTTCATCAAGGGACTCTGGGAGTGTGGCGAGCGCGAGCGGCTGGCCGAGGACGAGCGCCTCGAGGTCGCGATCATGGCCACCGGCTTCACCTGGGACACCCAGGATCGCGAGGCCGACACCCGCGCCTGCCGGGAGGTGTGGGCCGAGGCCGAGCGCATGCTCGCCGATCCCGACGTCTACCTGGTGGTGCTCGACGAGATCACCTACATGCTCAAGTTCGGCTACCTGGACATCGCCACCGTGAGGGCGGCGCTGGCGAACCGTCCCGCCGAGCAGACGGTGATCATCACCGGGCGCAACGCCCACCGGGAGCTCGTCGCCATGGCCGACACCGTCACCGAGATGAACGAGGTGCGACACGCCTTCAACAGCGGCCTCCAGGCCCGTCGCGGCATCGATTACTGACGCTCGGCTCCGGCTTACGGCGTCCGAACGCGCGAAGGCCGGCCCCTGGGGGCCGGCCTTCGTGTCTTGCGGTAGAGGCTCGGTCGCGATCAGCCGCCGAAGGGATTGCGCAGCACGATGGTCTCGTTGCGGTCCGGGCCGGTGGAGATGATGTCGATGGAGGTCCCGACCTTCTCCTCGAGGAAGCTGATGTAGGCGCGGGCGTTGGCCGGCAGGTCCTCGACGCGCTTGACGCCCAGGGTCGACTCGCTCCAGCCCGGCAGGTCCTCGTAGACCGGCTCGATGGCTTCATAGCCCTCGGAGTCCACGGGGGTGTCGAGCACCTCGCCATCCTTGCTGCGATAGCCCACGCAGACGCGGATGTTCTCCAGGCCGTCGAGCACGTCGAGCTTGGTCAGGCAGATGCCGGAGACGGAGTTGATCTGCACCGCGTGACGCAGCGCCACGGCATCGAACCAGCCGCAGCGGCGCGCGCGCCCGGTGGTGGCGCCGAACTCGTGGCCCTTCTCGGCCAGGTGACGGCCATGGTCGTCGAACAGCTCGGTCGGGAAGGGACCTGAGCCGACGCGGGTGGTGTAGGCCTTGGTGATGCCCAGCACGTAGTCCAGGTAGAGCGGCCCCACGCCGGAACCGGTGGCGGTGCCGCCGGCGGTGGTGTTGGAGCTGGTCACGTAGGGATAGGTGCCGTGGTCGATGTCGAGCAGCGAGCCCTGGGCACCCTCGAAGAGGATGTTCTCCCCGGCGCGGCGCATGTCGTGGACCAGCGAGACGGCGTCGCAGACCATCGGGCGCAGTTCCTCGGCCATGGCCATGGCCTCGTCGAAGACCTGCTGAAAGTCCACCGGCTCCTCGCGGTGATACTCCTTGAGCACGAAGTTGTGGTACTGCAGCACCTCGCCGAGCTTGGAGGCGAAGCGCTCGCGGTGCAGCATGTCGCCCAGGCGCAGGCCGCGACGCGCGACCTTGTCCTCGTAGGCCGGACCGATGCCGCGACCGGTGGTGCCGATCTTGGCGATGCCGCGATCCTTTTCTCGCGCCTGATCCAGGCGTACGTGGTAGGGCAGGATCAGCGGGCAGGACGGCGACAGGCGCAGGCGCTCGCGCACCGGCACGCCCTTGTCCTCGAGCTCGCGGATCTCCTTCATCAGCGCCTCGGGCGACAACACCACGCCGTTGCCGATCACGCAGAGCTTGTCCTTGCGCAGGATCCCGGAGGGGATCAGGTGCAGCACGGTCTTCTCGCCGTCGATCACCAGGGTGTGCCCGGCGTTGTGACCGCCCTGGAAGCGCACCACGGCGGACGCGGATTCGGTGAGCAGGTCGACCACCTTGCCCTTGCCTTCATCACCCCACTGGGTGCCCAGTACGACTACATTCTTGCCCATTGTGCTCTCGTCTCTCGTTGCGGCACCGCGCCCTTGAAAAGGCCCAGGGCCGAGGTCATTGACCGCTGGCCGTCAGGCGCGGTCCTGTGGGGTCTCGAGGAAGCGTGGCTCCCAGCGACCGTCGATACGCTCCAGGCGGCGATCGCAGCGGTGTTCCGCCGGACCGGTGCGCTGCCCGGGCAGCGCCTGGACGACGCGCTCGCCCTGCTGGCGCAGCGCCTGGAGGGCGTCGGTGAGCCCCTCGCCGTCGGCCGGGGCCCAGATGCCGTCGGGCTCGGGCTCGCCGGGGGCCAGGGTGGCCAGAAGCTTCAGGTCCATGGAAAAGCCGGTGGCCGGCCGCGCCCGTCCGAAGGCCCGACCGGTGTCGTCGTAGCGCCCGCCCTTGGCCAGGGCCTGGCCGTAGTGCGGCACGTAGGCGGCGAACATCATGCCGGTGTGGTACTGATAGCCTCGCAGCTCGGCCAGGTCGAAGTAGGGCTCGACCCCGGGATACTCGGCGAGCACCCCATCGACCAGGGCCCGCAGCTGATCCAGGGCCGCGCCCACCGGCTGGGGCGCCTCCTGGAAGGCCTCGCGGGCGTCCTCCAGCACCTCACGCCCGCCGTGCAGGTCGCCCAGGGCGCGGAACATCGCCGCCAGCCCGGGGTCGCGCACGCTCTCCTCGACGCGAGCATTCAGCTCGCCCGGCGACTTCAGCGCCAGGGCATCGAACAGCGCACGCTCCTGATCGGCATCGAGGCCGGCGGCCTCGACCAGGCTGCGGTAGATGCCGATGTGACCGAGCGCCAGGTGGATCTCCGCGGCACCGGCCGTCTCGAGGCTGGCCAGGGCCAGACGCAGGATCTCCAGGTCGGCCTCGAGGCCGGCATGACCAAAGAGCTCCACCCCGACCTGCACCGGGCTACGGCCGCCCTGATACTGATCGGCCTTGGCGCGCAGCACGTTGGTGCAGTAGCAGAGCCGCACCGGCCCCTGGCGACGCAGGGAGTGAGCGTCCATGCGCGCGACCTGGGGCGTGACGTCGGCGCTGACACCCATCATTCGGCCGGTCATCTGATCGGTGAGCTTGAAGGTCTGTAGATCGAGGTCGGTCCCGGTGCCGGTCAGCAGGGAATCCAGAAACTCCACCGGGGGTGGCATCACCTGATCGTAGCCCCAGCGGTGATAGAGGTCGAGCAGCGCTCGGCGCAGCTCCTCCATGCGACTGGCCTGGGGCGGCAGTACCTCGTCCATGCCGTCGGGGAGCAGCCAGCGGTCAGCGATGGTCATGTCGTTCATCCTGCTAGACGATGGTGGGCCTTCGGCGATTCCCGGGTCGCGCGAGGCGGATCGGCGAGTGGGGCGCCGGGGAGAGGCCACAAAAAAACCGGGCCACGCCCGGTTTAAGGATTCTATCACGTTTGCAGGCCGGTTGAACCCCGACCGGCGGGCGGCGCACCGCCCGCCGCCAGGCTCACTGGTCCGTCGCGGCCGGACTCTTGAGGTACTGGAAGAAGTCGCTGGAGGGGTCCAGCACCAGCATGTTGCCGTCGCCCTCGAAGCTCTGGCGATAGGCATCGAGGCTGCGCCAGAAGCTGAAGAACTCCTCGTCCTTACCGTAGGCCTCGGAGAAGATGGCCGCGGCCTCGGCATCGCCCTCACCGCGCAGCGTCTCGGAGCGCGCCCGGGCCTGGGCGAGCAGCACCTGGCGCCGGCGATCGGCGTTGGCGCGGATCCGCTCGGACTCCTCCTGCCCCTGAGCGCGCCATTCGCGGGCCTGGCGCTCGCGTTCGGAACGCATGCGCTCATACACGGCGGAAGAGACATCCTCGGGCAAGTCAATGCGCTTGACGCGGATATCGAGGATCGCCACGCCGAGTTCGTCGCGCATCAGCGCATTCAGGTCTTCAGTGGGACCGGTCATCAGGTCATCGCGCTTCTCAGAGATGATCTGCTGCAGGTTCAGGCGGCCGAACTCGTTACGCAGGCTCTCGTCGACCCGCGGCCCGATCAGCCGCACCGCCTGCAACTCGTCGCCGGAGGTCGCCTCGTAGTAGCGGGTGGGGTTGATCACCTGCCACTGGACGTAGGAGTCGACGATCACCGCCTTCTGCTCGAGGGTCAGGTAACGGCTCGGGTCGGTATCCAGGGTCAGCACCCGGGTATCGAAGGTCCGCACCGTCTGGGTGATCGGGATCTTGACGTGCAGCCCGGGCTGGATGTCCTCCTCGATGATCTCGCCGAAGCGCAGCTTCACCGCACGCTCGGTCTCGTCGACCACGTAGAGGCTGTTGCTGGCCAGCCAGGCGATGGCGGCCAGGCCACCCACGATGAACAGGGATCGGTTATTGATCATCATTAACGGCCCTCCCTGCGGATTCCGGTGCTGCTGTTGTTTCTGCTGCTGTTAGACGACTGGCTGGCGCCGAGGCGCTCGAGCACCCGCGGATCCAGTTCGGCGTCGTTATTGCCCTGGGCCGTGGCGCCCGAGGAGCCGGCGCCGGAGAGACGCTCGAGGGGCAGCACCATCAGCGGGCTGTTCTCGGCCACGTCCACCATCACCTTCGCGGTCTCGCCGTAGACCTCGGACATGGCGTCGAGGTAGAGGCGCTCGCGCATGATGTCCGGCTCGTCCTGGTACTGGGTCAGTAGCGCATTGAACCGGTTCGCCTGACCTTCGGCCTCGGCCACCACCGACTCGCGATAGCCCTGACCCTGCTCGACCAGACGCTGTGCCTGACCCTGGGCCGCCGGGATCACGCCGTTGGCGTAGGCCAGTGCCTGGTTGATGGTGCGCTGGCGATCCTCGCGGGCACGGATGACGTCGTCGAAGGCTTCCTGCACCGCATCGGGCGGCGAGGTGGACTCCACGTTGAGGGTCTGCACGAGGATCCCCGTGCCGTAGTTGTCCAGGTAGGACTGCAGGCGGCTGGCCACGGAGCTGCCGAGAATCTCACGGCCGGAGGTCAGGATGTCGATCATGTCGGTCCCGCCGACCACGTGGCGCAGCGAACTGTCCAGGGCGTTCTCGAGGCTGAGCTCCGGGTTGCGCACGTTGAGCACGTAGGAGCGCGGATCGGCGACCTGGTACTGGGCCGAGATCTCGACCGAGACGATGTTCTCGTCCTGGGTCAGCATCGACTGGGTCTGGGTCAGGGACCGCACCCGGGTCACGTTGACCATGCGCACGTCATCGATCAGCGGCGGGTTCCACTGCAGACCCGGCGTGACCACTTCCTGGAACTTACCGAAGCGCAGCACCACGCCGCGCTCGGACTGGTCGACCAGGTAGAACCCGGAGGCCGCCCAGATGGCCAGCGCCACCACGATCAGCAGGCCCGGCAGGGTGAAGGCATTGCGCGGCTTGCCACCGCCGCCCTTGCCTCCGGACCCGCCACGCTTGCCGCCGCGGCCACCTAGCATGTTGTTGAGCTTGTCCTGAAACTTCTTCAGGGCCTCGTCGAGGTCGGGCGGCCCCTGATTGCCGCCGCCCTTGCCGCCGCCGTTGCCACCACGGCCCCCACCGCTCCAGGGGTCGTGCTGGTTGCCACCACCAGGCTCATTCCAGGCCATTCGTCGTCTCCACTCTGCGTTGCGTCCCGTCGCCAAGACAGCTCTCGACGGGCGTCCGTTGCGATCCTTCGGGTGCCGCCCGGCCGTGCCCGGCGTCCCTGTTGTGATGTTGTAGTCGCGGCGGGGCGTCCTGCCCCGCTCGTCTTACGTCTATTTACGCCTCCCAGACCGGCTTCTCCTGCAGGGTCGCCGGCAGGTAGTCGTCTGCCCGTTCCCCCAGGCGCGACATCAGCTGCAGGAAGTCGCGCCGCGGCAGGCGCACCCTCAGCAGGCTGTGGCCCGCCTCGTCGAAGCGCTCCTCGCGCACCGCATTCAGCTCGTGCAGGCCGGCGCGCAGCTTGCCCTGCTCCGGAGCCAGGGCCAGATCGAGGTCGATAATGTCATCGGCCAGGCACTCGGAGAGCGCCTGCTCCAGGAGCTCGAGCCCCTTGCCCTGCTGGGCCGAGACCCAGACCACCTCGGGGCGGCCCTCGCCGTCGCGCTCGATGCGCGGGGCGCTGTCGAGCAAGTCGATCTTGTTCATCACCTTGAGCGTCGGTAGATCATGCGCCCCGATCTCCTCGAGCACTCCCTCGACCTGGCCGACGTTGAGCTCACGGTCGGGGTCGGCGGCGTCGATCACGTGCACCAGCAGGCTCGCCTCCGCGGCCTCCTGCAGGGTCGCGCGGAAGGCCTCGACCAGCTTGTGGGGCAGGTGACGAATGAAGCCCACGGTGTCGGCAAGCACCACCGGGCCGACGTCCTCGATCTCCACACGCCTGAGCGTCGGGTCGAGGGTAGCGAAGAGCTGGTCGGCCGCATAGACCTCGGCGGTGGTCAGGGCGTTGAAGAGCGTGGACTTGCCGGCGTTGGTATAGCCGACCAGCGACACGCTGGGAATCTCGGCCCGGGAGCGGGCCCGACGATTCTGGCTGCGCTGGCTGCGCACCTTGTCGAGTCGCTTGTGAATCGCCTTGATGCGCGCCCGCAGCAGGCGGCGGTCGGTCTCGAGCTGGGTCTCGCCCGGCCCGCGCAGGCCGATGCCGCCCTTCTGGCGCTCCAGGTGGGTCCAGCCGCGCACGAGTCGAGTCGACATGTACTCGAGCTGCGCCAACTCCACCTGCAGCTTGCCCTCATGGGTACGGGCGCGCTGGGCGAAGATGTCGAGGATCAGGCCGGTGCGATCGATCACTCGGCACTTGAGCTCGCGCTCGAGGTTGCGTTCCTGGGAGGGGCTGAGCGAGTGATTGAAGATCACCAGTTCGGCCTGATGGACGGCCTTCGCCTCTCGCAACTCCTCGAGCTTGCCCGACCCTACGAAGGTGCGCGAGTCGGGACGCTTGCGACTGCCGGTGAGCAGCGTGGCCGGCGTGGCACCGGCCGAGCGAACCAGCTCGAGGAACTCACCCGCGTCCTCGCGCTCCTGCTCGTCCTGGAAATCCACATGGACGAGGACCGCCGTCTCCCCGGCGTCGGGGCGTTCAAAAAACAATCAGTACCTCACGCATCAGTGTCCGACGGTGCGCCGGCGTCCGGGGCCGGCAGGCGCACGTTGCGCGACGGCACCACGGTGGAAATGGCATGCTTGTAGACCATCTGGCTGACCGTGTTGCGCAGCAGGATGACGAACTGATCGAAGGACTCGATCTGGCCCTGCAGCTTGATGCCGTTGACCAGGAAAATCGATACCGGAATGCGCTCCTTGCGCAGGATGTTCAGGTACGGGTCTTGAAGGGACTGCCCTTTGGACATGTTGCTCTCCCTGAAGTGTCTCTGGGGGTTGATGTTATGTCGGTCATGGTCGCTCCGGCCAGGGGGCAACGCTGAATACCCTAAGGGGCCTGTCTGCCCGGCCACCGAGAGCGCCATCTTACGCTAAGTGCCGAATTCGCGCACCAGTTTCAGCACCTCGCCCAGCGGGTCGGGCCCCAGGCTGTCGACCCAGTGAAGCCTCGGCCAGCTGCGCATCCAAGTCAGCTGCCGCTTGGCCAGCTGGCGGGTCGCGATGATGCCGAGCCGCTCGAGCTCGGCGCGATCGATCTCGCCCTCGAGGTAGGCCCACACCTGACGATAGCCCACGCTCTTCATCGACGGCAGCGAAGCAGTGAGATCGCCGCGCCCCTTCAGCGCGGCGACCTCGTCGATCAGCCCGGCATCGAGCATCGCCCTGAAGCGCTGGGCGATCCGCTCATGCAGCATGCTGCGATCGACCGGCGCGAGGCCTATCGACAACGTACGAAAGGGAAAGGTTTCCTGGCGCTGCTCACCCCACAGCGCGCTGAGTGAGCGACCGGCGAGCCGGTGGACCTCCAGCGCCCGGGTCAGGCGCTGGGGATCGTTGGGATGAATGCGCGCCGCCGAGACCGGATCGACCCGGGCGAGCTCCTCGTGGAGCGATGCCAGGCCGTGCTCGGCCACCTGACGCTCGAGCTCGGCCCGCACCGCCGGATCGGCGGCCGGCAGGTTGGCCACGCCCTCGAGCAGGCGCTTGAAGTACATCATGGTGCCACCGACCAGCAGCGGCACCCGGCCGGCGGCGGTGATGGCGGCCATCTCGCGCAGCGCATCCTCGCGGAAGTCGGCGGCCGAGTAGGGTTCGGCCGGATCGCGGATATCGATCAGCCGATGCGGCGCGCGGGCGAGCTCCTCGAGCTCCGGCTTGGCACTGCCGATATCGAGGTCGCGATAGACCATCGCCGAATCGACGCTGATCAGCTCGCAGCCGAGGCGCTCGTGCAGCTCGATGGCGAGGTCGGTCTTGCCGGCGGCGGTGGGGCCCATCAGCAGGATGGCGGGGGGGCGGGGGTCGCTCATGGTCGGCTGGTGTCTCTCATTGGCCGCGTAAAAAGAGGCGGTCGAGTTCCTTCATGCTCATCTCGGTCCAGGTGGGGCGGCCGTGATTGCACTGGCCGCTGCGCTCGGTGCGCTCCATGTCGCGCAGCAGGGCATTCATCTCCTCGAGGCCGAGCTGTCGATTGGCGCGCACGCTGCCGTGGCAGGCCATGGTCGCCAGCAGCTCGTTGATACGTGCTTCGACCCGATCGGAGCGCCCGTAGCGCTCCAGGTCGGCGAGCATGTCGCGCACCAGCGGCTCCACGTCGGCATCGGCCAGCAGCACCGGCACCTGGCGCACCAGCAGGGTCTCGGGACCGGCCGCGTCGAGCTCCACCCCGAGGCGCGAGAAGGCCTCGCGCTCGGCCTCGGCGGTCGCCACCTCGGCCGGGCTCGCGGCGAGCGACACCGGCACCAGCAGCGGCTGGGCCTGCAGCCCGGTCGCATCAGTGGCGTCGCCGTGCACCTGGGCCTTCATGCGCTCGTAGACGATGCGCTCGTGGGCGGCATGCATATCCACCACCACCAGGCCGCGTTCGGTCTGGGAGAGGATATAGACGCCGTGCAGCTGGGCCACGGCGTAGCCCAGCGGTGGCGCCCGGGTGGCGTCCTCCTCGGGCATCGCCGGCCGCGAGGTACGCTGTGCCTGGGCGGCGCGGCGCTCGTCGAGGGCCACCCCGGCGGCGCGGCCGCCGGGAGCCGGCGCGGCGGGCTGCGGGGTCAGCAGCGTCTCCTCGTGCTCGGGATGCAGCGCCCGGTAGCCCTCCATGAAGGCCCGCACGCGGTCGGGCGTCACGCCCTCTCGCCCGTCACCGCTGCTGCCACCACTTCTATCACCATGCCCGGCGCCGTGGCCGGGCAGCGCCATGGGCTGCTGCTGCCAGGCCGGGGCGACCTCGCGCACGCCATGATCGTCCGCCGTTTCCTGTCCTTCCTGCCCGTCTTGTCGACGTTCCCCGGCCTCGTCGCGCTCGCCGGGGCGCGCCTCGGCCAGCGCGCGATGCAGGCTCGAGAACAGGAAGTCATGGACCATGCGCCCGTCGCGGAAGCGCACCTCGTGCTTGGTAGGGTGGACGTTGACGTCCACCACCCGCGGGTCGACCTCCAGGTAAAGCACGAACACCGGATGGCGGCCGTGGAAGAGCACGTCGCGGTAGGCCTGACGGATGGCATGGGCCACCAGGCGGTCGCGCACCACGCGGCCGTTGACGAAGAAGTACTGCTGGTCGGCCTGGGCGCGGGAGTGAGTGGGCAGGCCGACCCAGCCCCACAGCCGCAGGCCGCCGACCTCGAGGTCGAGGTGCAGGGCGTTCTCCAGGAAGCCCTTGCCGAGCAGGGCGCCGAGGCGCCGCTCCCGGGTGACCGGATCGTCGCCCGGGGGCAGCTGATGCAGCGTCTTGTGGTTGTGGCGCAGCACCCAGCCGATGTCGAAGCGCGACAGCGCCTGGCGCCGGAAGGCCTCCTCGACGTGGCCGAACTCGGTCTTCTCGGTGCGCAGGAACTTGCGGCGGGCCGGCGTATTGAAGAAGAGGTCGCGCACCGTCAGCGAGGTGCCGCGCGGGTGCGGGGCCGGGGTCACGCGGGGTTCCATCCGTCGCCCCTCGGCGACCACGCGCCAGCCGCTCTGGGGGTCCTCGTCGACGTTGGAGGTGAGCTCCAGGCGCGAGACCGAGCTGATGGAGGCCAGCGCCTCGCCGCGAAAGCCCAGGCTCGCCACGCCCTCGAGCTCCTCGAGGGAGAGGATCTTGCTGGTGGCATGACGCGACAGCGCCAGCGGCAGGTCCTCCTCGCCGATGCCGCTGCCGTCGTCGCGCACCCGGATCAGCCGGGCGCCGCCGTTCTCGAGTTCCACCTCGATGCGGGTGCTGCCGGCGTCGATGGCGTTCTCGACCAGCTCCTTGACCACTGAGGCGGGGCGCTCGACCACCTCGCCGGCGGCGATCTGGTTCGCCAGGCGGGGGTCGAGGATCTGGATATGTCGATTCTCTGGCATGTCGCTCCGGTCAGTTGGCAAGGCGGTTCGAGATCAGGAACGGGGGATGCGCAGCACCTGCCCGACCCGGATCACGTCGCCGTTGAGCTCGTTGGCCTGACGGATCTGGGCCACCGGCACGCCGTGGCGGGCGGCGATCTCCGAGAGGGTATCGCCGGGCTGGATGCGGTACTCGTTGCCCGCGGTGCTGCGGCCGTTATCGCGCTGCCAGGCCAGCAGGCTGGCCGGCGGCGGGTTGCGCTGAAAATGGCCGCGGATGCCGCCGAAGACGGCGTCCATCATCCTCTGCTGGTAGGCCCCATCGCGCAGCCGGCGCTCCTCGCCGGGGTTGGAGATGAAGCCGGTCTCGACCAGCAGCGAGGGAATGTCCGGCGACTTGAGCACCACGAAGCCGGCCTGCTCCACCCGCGACTTGTGCAGCCGATTGACCCGGCCCATGCGATCCAGCACCTGGCCGCCGATGGTCAGGGAGTCGTTGAGGGTCGCGGTCATGGTCAGGTCGAGCAGCACGCCGCGCAGCACCTCGTCCTTGTCGTCCAGCGACAGGCTGCCGTCGACGCCGCCGATCAGGTCGGCCTCGTTCTCGCTGGCGGCGAGCCACTGGGCGGTCTCGGAGGTGGCGCCGCGCTGCGACAGCGCGTAGACGGAGCTGCCGTTGGGCCGCGGGCTGTTGAAGGCGTCGGCGTGGATCGAGACGAAGAAGTCGGCCTTCTGCTCGCGGGCGATGCGGGTGCGCTGGCGAAGGCCGACGTAGTAGTCGCCGTCGCGGATCATCACCGCGCGGAACCCCTCGGTGGCGTTGACCTGGCGGGCGAGGCGCTTGGCCATCTCCAGCACGATGTCCTTCTCGCGGGTGCCGGAGGGGCCGATCGCCCCGGGGTCCTCGCCGCCGTGGCCGGCGTCGACGGCGATGATGATGTCGCGCCGGGGGTGCGGCGTGGCCGGCTCCAGCACGTCGGGCGCGTCGACCTCGGCGGGGTTCTTGCCCTCGACCACGGCCTCGCTGCGCGCGCGCTGGGCGGCGATCTCCTGCTCGCGGATCATCGACTCGATGGGGTCGATGGGGTCCTCGACGGCACTCTCGCCAGGGTATTCCAGATCGACCACCAGGCGGTGGCCGTACTGATCGTTGGGCGCCAGGTTGAAGTGGCGGGGCTCGATCTCCCGCTCGAGCTCCAGCACCACCCGCAGGCCGTTGCCGTCGCGCACGCCGGTGCGCAGGGTGCTAATGGCGCTCCCCTCCAGATCCAGAACGTCGACGCGGGTGTTGAGCCGGCTGTCGTCGAGATCGATCACCAGGCGGCGCGGGTTGTCGAGGCTGAAGACGTTGGCCGTGGCCGGGGAGGAGAGATCGAAGACCAGACGCGCATGGTCGGGCGCCGCCCAGAGGCGCAGGTTATCGACGCTGGCGGCCTGGGCCAGGCCACCCATCAGGGCTCCCGATAGACCGAGCCCCAGCAGGCCGAGGCCGGCCAGCAGCCGCCTTGCGGGTATCGTGGGCTTCATGACGCCGCGTCGCCTTCCTTAGGTGTTAGACAGACCGCCAGCTCGGGCATGCCCGCCAGCCGCTCGAGCACCGTGCGGCCGTGGGCGCTGCGCGCCGCGAGGATCGCCTCGCGGCCCTCGTCGGCCAGGCGCAGGCACACCTCCAGGTCCGGCGCGGGCAGCCAGCCCTCGCCGCGCTCCGGCCACTCGATCACGCAGAGCGCGTCCTCGGCGAGCAGGTCGCGACCGCCGATGAACTCGAGCTCCTCGGGGTCGCCCAGGCGATAGAGGTCGAAGTGGTGCACCAGCACGCCGGTAAGCTCGTAAGGCTCCACCAGGGTGTAGGTCGGGCTCTTGACCGCGCCGGCGTGTCCATAGGCGCGCAGGATGCCGCGGGTCAGGGTCGTCTTGCCGGCGCCCAGTTCGCCGGCCAGGTGCACGCGACCGTGGCCCTCGAGGGCCCGTCCCAGGCAGGCGCCGAAGGCGACCTGGCGGTCTTCGTTATCGAGTCGCAGCAGCATCGTCCTCGCCCTTGCCATCACACACGGTCGGGTTGACCAGAATTCGCGCACAGGATGCCAGATCGCCGGCCAGCAGGCCACGCTCGCCGCCCTCGCGGGCCGCCCGGTCGGCGGCCAGGGCATGCACCAGCACCCCCAGCCGCGCCGCCGTCTCGAGCTCGACCCCCTGGGCCAGCAGCGCGCCGAGGATGCCGGAGAGCGCATCGCCCATGCCGCCGCTGGCCATGCCGGGATTGCCATGGGAGCAGACGGCGAGCCCCTCGGGCCCGGCGATCAGGGTGCCGGCGCCCTTGAGCACCACCACGCCGCCGTAACGGCGCTGCAGCGCCCGGGCCGCGGCAGGCCGGTCAGCCTCCACCTCGCCGGCGGAGCAGCCCAGCAGGCGCGCCGCCTCGCCGGGGTGCGGGGTGAGGATCCAGTCGTCGCGCTGGTGACCCGCGAACCGCGAGGCCAGCAGGTTGAGGCCGTCGGCATCCACCACCAGCGGCCGCGACGCCGCGAGGGCCGCCTGCAGCATGCCCTGCCCCCAGCTGCCCTGCCCCAGGCCCGGCCCGACCACCAGCACGTCGGCGCGCTCCGGCAGCGCCTCGAGATCCCCGGCGCCGCGCACGCCGTGGACCATCACCTCGGGGCGGCGCACCAGGCTCGCGGTGACGTGCTCGGGCGCGGTGGCGAGGCTCACCTTGCCGGCCCCCAGCCGCGCGCAGGCCTCGGCGGCGAGCAGCGCCGCCCCGCCGAACCCCGGCGCCCCGCCGAGCACCAGGGCATGGCCGTAGTCGCCCTTGTGGGCGTCGCGGGGCCGGGGCGGCAGCCAGGCCGCGATCAGCCCGGCCTCCAGCCGGCGAGCGGCGGGAACGAGATCACCCTCGGCCTCGGCATTTACGCCGAGGGCGCAGAACACCGGTTCGCCAACGTGCGCCGGGGCCGCGCCCGTATAGAGGCCCAGCTTGTCGCCGATAAAGGTCACGGTGCGCGTCGCCCGGATCGCGGCGCCGAGCATTGCCCCGGTATCGGCGTGGAGCCCCGAGGGGATGTCGATAGCCAGCACCGGCAGGCCGCTTGCGTTGACGGCCTCGATCGCCTGGCGAGCCGCCCCGCGCACCTCGCCGCCGAGCCCTGTGCCCAGCAGGGCATCGACGACGAGGTCACCCTCGAGGGAAAGACCCTCCCGCCAGGGCTCGGCCGACACCCCGGCCGCCGTGGCCATGTCGGCGGCGCGCCGGGCGTCGCCGGAGAGCTCCGACACCGGCTTGAGCAGCAGGCGCTGCACGGCGAGCCCCTCGGCGGCGGCCAGTGCGGCCAGCACGTGGCCATCGCCGCCGTTGTTGCCGCCGCCGCACAGCACGGTCAGCGACTGGACGTGCGGCCAGCGCGCCCGGAGCTCCTGCCAGGCGGCCGCCGCCGCACGCTGCATCAGGGCAAAGCCCGCGATGCCCCCTGAGATGGTGCGCCGGTCGAGCTCGCGGACCTGCTCGGCGCGATAGAGCGGCCGCAGCGTCGGCGCGGGATGGTCGGCTGGCCGGGTCATGCGGTGTCTCCTCGTTCGGGATGCTTTACCATACCGAGTGTAAATTCTCTGCGCCCCACGCCAAGTCGTGGGGCCGATCTGCATGGTGTTTTCTCGATCATGAGCCCAGTGTCCCCCACGGGTGACGACCCCGACATGGCCGCCCTCGCCGAGAGGATCAAGACCTGGGGCCGCGAGCTCGGCTTCCAGCAGCTGGGCATCACCGACGTCGACCTGGCCGAGGACGAGGCCCACCTTGAAGCCTGGCTGGCCGCCGGCCACCATGGCGAAATGGGCTTCATGGCCAAGCACGGCACCAAGCGCACCCGCCCGGCGGAGCTGGTGCCCGGCACCCGGCGGGTGATCAGCGTGCGCCTGGACTACCTGCCCGCCGAGGTGGAGACCACCAAGGTGCTGGGTCGCCCGTCGCTGGCCTATGTCTCCCGCTACGCCACCGGGCGCGACTATCACAAGCTGATGCGCAAGAGGCTGGCGACGCTCGCCAAGTGGATCGAGGCCGAGGTCGGGTCCTTCGGCTATCGCGCCTTCGTCGACTCCGCCCCGGTGATGGAGCGGGCCCTGGCGCGCAAGGCGGGCCTGGGCTGGTTCGGCAAGAACGCCATGCTGCTCAACCCGCGGGCCGGCTCGCTGTTCTTCCTCGGCGAGCTCTACACCGACCTGCCGCTGCCGGTGGACGCGCCCTTCGAGACCGATCACTGCGGCAGCTGCAGCGCCTGTCGCACGGCCTGCCCCACCGGGGCGATCGTCGAGGACAGGGTGGTCGACGCCCGAGCCTGCATCTCGTACCTGACCATCGAGCTCTTCGGCGCCATCCCGGAGCACTACCGCGAGGCCATGGGCAACCGGGTGTTCGGCTGCGACGACTGCCAGCTGGTCTGTCCCTTCACCCGCTTCGCCAGAGTCAGCCAGGAGCCGGACTTCGCGCCCCGCCACGACCTGGATCGGGCCAGCCTCGTCTCGCTGTTCGCCTGGGGCGAGGAGGAGTTCCTGGAGAAGACCGCCGGCAGCCCGCTTCGCCGCATCGGCTACGAGCGCTGGCTCCGCAACCTGGCCGTGGGGCTCGGCAACGCGCCCTGGAGCCGAGCCGTGGAGGCGGCGCTGATGGCGCGGCTGCCCTACCCCTCCGATCTGGTCCGCGAGCACGTGCGCTGGGCGCTGGCGCGCCAGCGCGAGAAGAGGCAGGCGCGCATCGCCTGAGCCTGAGCCTGAGCCTGCCAATGGTGAACGCGGCTTGACCGGCGACGGCTCTCCTAGGAGGCGCTGTGAACCCTTCCCTGGGCGCTACATTTGCCCTGCTTCACTCTCGCATCCTGCTCCGCTTGCAGGACCGGTGATGGCCATCCATGGCCAGCCCGTTCGGAGGAATCCTCCTCACCCATGGCAAATGACCTCCTCTACGAGCCCTCCCCGGCGCCGCTCTCTCCCCGCCCGTTACCGCTCTGCTCGGCGCCCGGCGCTTGCAGCTCGGCGCAGTTATTCCTCCTCGTCGCTCTGCTCGTCGGCCGTCTTGAGGAAGGTGGTGCGGTAGTGGGCGAGCTCGGCGATGGACTCGCGGATATCGTCCATGGCGAGGTGCACGTTGCGCTTCTGGAAGCCCGCCAGGGCGCCAGGATTCCAGCGCTTGGCGATCTCCTTGAGGGTGGAAACGTCCAGGTTGCGATAGTGGAAGAAGGCCAGCAGCTCGGGCATCTCGCGCTCCAGGAAGCGGCGATCCTGATGGATGCTGTTGCCGCACATCGGCGAGGCGCCGGCCTCGACGTGGGCGGCAAGGAACTCGAGGGTGCGCCGTTCGGCCTCGGCGGTATCGACCCGGCTCTCCTTGACCCGCTGCACCAGCCCGGAGGCGCCGTGGGTCCGGGTGTTCCAGTCGTCCATGGCGTCCAGCAGCGCATCGGGCTGGTGCACCGCGATCACCGGCCCCTCGGCGACCGTGTTGAGGTCCGCGTCGGTGACCAGAGTGGCGATCTCGATGATGCGCTCGCGGTTCGGGTCGAGCCCGGTCATCTCCAGGTCGATCCAGATCAGGCGCTGGCGGCGCGCATCGGCGGTGGCGGGCGTGGCGTGCTCGGTCATGGGAAATCCTTGCGGGGCGGCGGCTGGCGACAGCGGGCGCCTTGGGTGAGTACAATGCGCCCTATTGTAGCGAGCTTCGGGCCCCCATGAGCAAACGCAAGTTGAGCCGCCAGCAGCGCTGGCGCATCGAGAAGGTCCAGGCCGAGCGCGCCCGTCGCGCCGATCGGCGCGACTCCCAGGACAGCGACAAGCTGGCCGCCGGCGAGTACGGACCGGAACAGAACGGCCGCGTGATCGCCCACTTTGGCCGCACCCTGGACGTGCGCCCCGACGAGGGCGGCGCGGCCGTGCGCTGCCACCTGCGCGCCAACCTCGAGGGGCTGGTCACCGGCGACCGGGTGATCTGGCGCGCCGCCCATGACGCCCGCGACGGCGTGGTGGTGGCCCGGGGCGAGCGGACCAGCGTGCTGGAGCGCCCCGACCCCCGCGGCCAGCTGAAGCCGGTGGCCGCCAATATCGACCAGATCCTGATCGTCTTCGCGGTGGAGCCCGCGCCCCACGCCAACCTGATCGACCGCTACCTGGTGGCCGCCGAGGCCACCGGCATCGCCCCGGTGCTGGTGCTCAACAAGATCGACCTGCTGCCGGAGCACGGCGGCGAGCTGCGCGGGCTGCTGGCCCGCTACGAGGGGCTGGGCTACCCGGTGGTCACCACCACCACCGAGCGAGAGGGCGGGCTCTCGGCGCTCTACGCGCGGCTGGCGGGGCGCACCTCGGTGTTCGTCGGCCAGAGCGGCGTGGGCAAGTCGTCGCTGATCGACCGTCTGCTCCCGGATGAGGAGCTGCGCATCGGCGCGCTCTCCGAGGACTCCCGCAAGGGCCGCCACACGACCACCACCGCGCGGCTCTACGCCCTGCCCGAACCGGATGACGGGGCATCGCCCGAGGCCGGGCGAGGCGAGCTGATCGACTCCCCCGGGATCCGCGAGTTCGGCCTGACCCACCTGGACGAGCAGCAGGTCACCGAGGGCTTCATCGAGTTTCGCGAGGTGCTGGGGCACTGTCGCTTTCGCGACTGCCGCCACCGCCAGGAGCCGGGCTGCGCCCTGCTCGCCGCCGTGGAGCGGGGCGAGATCCACCCCGAGCGCTTCGCCAGCTACCGACGCATCGTCGAGAGCCTCGAGGCGAGCTGACGCCTGAGGCGAGTCCCGGGCAACCGCCGCGAGAGGCGGGCGCCCGCACCGAGGAGCCTACCTCAAGGAGAGTGTGCCATGAGTTCCGAAGACAACCTGCTCCCGCTGATCATCGAGCCCGACCAGCTTGCCGCCCGGCTCGACGAGCCGTCGCTTTTGATCATCGACGTGCCCGCCCGGGCCGAGAGCCATGGCGAGGGCCACGTGCCCGGCGCCCTCTTCCTGGATCATCGCCTGCTGCTGGCCGGCGAAGGCGAGGTGCCCAACGAAGTGCCGTCGGTCGGGGCGCTCTCGCGGCTGTTCTCCTCACTCGGCCTGACCCGCGACACTCACGTGGTGGCCTACGATGACGAGGGCGGCGGCTGGGCCGGGCGCCTGCTGTGGACCCTGGAGCTGATCGGTCACACCCGCTACTCCTACCTCAACGGCGGCCTTCACGCCTGGCGCGAGGCCGGCCATCCCGTTTCCACCGAGACGCGGGCGCCCGAGCCCAGCGACTACCGGGCCGAGATCCTCCATCCCGAGGTTGCCATCGATCGCCTCGAGCTGCAGGAGCGTCTCGGCGAGAAGGGCTTCGCGATCTGGGATGCCCGCTCGCGGGCCGAGTACGACGGCGAGAAGGGCAACAATCGTCGCCTGGGCCACATGCCCGGGGCGGTTAACATGGAGTGGACCGACGCCATGGATCGCGAGCGCGGGCTGCGCATCCGCGACTATGCCGAGCTCATCACGGAACTCGAGACCCTGGGAATGACCCCGGACATGGAGATCATCACCCACTGCCAGAGCCACCACCGCAGCGGCTTCACCTGGCTGGTGGGCAAGGCGCTGGGCTTCGAGAAGATCCGCGCCTACGCCGGCTCCTGGAAGGAATGGGGCAACCGCGACGACACGCCCATCGAGACCTGATAGCCAATGCCTCCGGCCACGCCTGGGCGTGGCCTTCTCCACCCGACTTCCTGATGGACGACTGCCCTTGTCACTCGCTCGACTCTTTGCCCTGATCCAGTATCCCCTGCCCCACCACCTGCTCTCGCGACTGGTGGGCCGGCTCGCCGACTGCCAACAACCCTGGCTGAAGAATGCCCTGATCCAGGCCTTCATCCGCCAGTTCAAGGTCGACATGGACGAGGCCGCCGAGCCAGAACCGACGGCCTACGCAACCTTCAACGACTTCTTCACCCGCGCCCTCGAGGATGACGCTCGCCCCATCGGCGAGGGCGTGGTCTCCCCCGCCGACGGCACCCTCTCGCAGTTCGGCCCCATCGAGGCCGGCCAGCTGATCCAGGCCAAGGGCCACCGCTTCTCGGCCATGGAACTGCTCGGCGGCGACGGCGAGGCGGCCAGGCGCTATCTGGGCGGCAGCTTCGCCACCGTCTACCTGTCGCCGAGCGATTACCACCGGGTGCACATGCCGATCGGCGGCACCCTGACCGAGATGGTCTACGTGCCGGGGCGCCTCTTCTCGGTGAACGCCGCCACCACCCACCACGTGCCCAACCTCTTCGCCCGCAACGAGCGGCTGGTGTGTCACTTCGACACCGAGCACGGCCCCATGGTGATGGTGCTGGTGGGCGCGATGATCGTCGCCGCCATCGAGACGGTGTGGGCGGGGCAGATCACTCCCCTGCCCCGCGGCGGCGTGCAGCGCATCCGCTTCGACACCCCGGTGCGCCTGGCCAAGGGCGAGGAGATGGGCCGCTTCAAGCTCGGCTCCACCGTGGTGATGGGGTTCGCCGAGCCGGTGGACTTTGCGGGCCTCGCGCCCGAGCAGAAGGTGCGCATGGGCGAGCGACTCGGCGAGTTCGACTGAGGCAGGGCACCTTCTGGCGTCGCGCGAATCAGGCGCGAGGGGTGGCGAAGGCCATCACCTCCGCCACGCACTCCTTGCCGAGCGCCAGCTGAATCAGCCGGTCGAGCCCCAGCGCCACGCCGCTGCCGACCGGAAGACCACTCTCCAAGGCCGCCAGCAGGCGCTCGTCCACCGCCACCTCGGGAAGTCCGAAGGCTCGCCGGGCGGCGTTGTCCTCGGTGAAGCGCGCGCGCTGCTCCGCGGCGTCGGTGAGCTCGTCGTAGCCGTTGGCAAGCTCGAGCCCGCCGAGATAGAGCTCGAAGCGCGAGGCCACCCGTGCGCCATCCTCCGCGTCGCGATGATGGCGCGCCAAGGCGGCCTGGCTGGCCGGGTAGTCGACCACCGCGTCGAGCCCGTCGCGGCCCAGATCCGGCTCGATGACGAGGCTCATCAGCAGGTCCAGGCAGCCGTCGCGATCGCTGTCGGCCATCGCGAGCCCGCCCCGCTCGCCGGCCAGCCGGCGTAGCGCCTCCAGGGGCACCGTAAAGGGGTCGATGCCCAGCTTCTCGCGAAAGAGCTCGCGGTAGCGGTGCCGGCGCAGCGGCCCGGGGTCGCGGCCGAGCACTTGGGCCACCAGCGCGGCGGTCTCCTCGATCAGCGCCTCGAGGCCGAGGCCCGGGCGATACCACTCCAGCATGGTGAACTCGAGGTTGTGGCGTCGCCCCACCTCGCCGTCGCGAAAGCTGCGCGCCAGCTGGAAAATCGACCCGCTGCCGGCGGCCAGGAGCCGCTTCATGGCGAACTCCGGAGAGGTCTGCAGCCACAGCCGCTCGCGGCCGGCCGGGGTGAGCGCCTCGGCCGAGAGAGAGGCCAGATGCACCTCGGTGCTGCCGCCGTGGCCGAGCACCGGGGTCTCCACCTCCCATACGTCGCGCTCGGCGAAGAAGCAGCGCACCTCGGCAATCAGCCGCGCACGCTCGCGCAGGGTCCTAATAGTCGCCGTGGGGCGCCAGTCGACTGTCATGTCACGACCTCCAGAACCAACAAGGCCACGCCCATTAGCGTGGCCTTAATAGTGCAGAGCTGCGGCTTATCCGGCGACAGGTCCGAAGGCGGAGGCGCTGTAAACCCCTCCCTGGGCGCTACCGATGCCATCCCTGGCATAGGACCTCCGCTTCGGCCTGCCCCCTCAGCCGCGCGTAGCTCGTAGCTCGTAGCTCGTAGCTCGTAGCTCGATGTAATCAAGCCCGAGAAACGTACTCGCCGTTGCGCGTATCCACCTTCAGCACCTCACCCTCATTGATGAACAGCGGCACGCGAACCACGGCGCCGGAGGAGAGGGTCGCCGGCTTGGAGCCGCCCTGGGCGGTATCGCCCTTGAGGCCCGGGTCGGTCTCGGTGACCTGCAGCTCGATGAAGTTCGGCGGGGTGACGTTGATGACGTTGTCGTTCCACAGCGTCACGGTGTAGGCCACCTGCTCCTTGAGCCACTTCTCGGTGTCGCTCAGGGCCTTCTTCTCCACGGCGTACTGCTCGAAGGAGCCGTCGGTCTTCATGAAGTACCACATGTCACCGTCGGTGTAGAGGTACTCCATCTCCAGCTCCATGACGTCGGCGGCCTCCAGGGAGTCGCCGGACTTGAAGGTGCGTTCCCAGACGCGGCCGGTCATCAGGTTGCGCAGCTTGACGCGGTTGAAGGCCTGACCCTTGCCCGGCTTGACGAGCTCGTTCTCGACGATGCTGCACGGATCGCCGTCGAGCATCACCTTCAGACCGCCCTTGAATTCGTTGGTAGAATAGTTGGCCATGATCGCTTATCCATATCCGAGCGTGCCACCGGCAATGGCCGGCGGCACGCGCAAGCAGATGAAGTGTCACGGGGGCCCGGCCCCCGTACGCATTGACTGGTGTGCCGCATGATAACCCGAAGCAGCGCCCTTTTGCAGCGCCCCGCCCCGGAGACCAAGCCCCTGCCAGTGCAGGCGCGCTGGCAGACCCAGCTGGCCGGGGCGATCCGCGACCCCCGCGAGCTGTGCCGTCGCCTGAGCCTCGACGCGACCTGGCAAGACGGCGCCGAACGGGGCCATGCGCTTTTCGAGGTGCGGGTGCCCGAGGCCTACCTGGCGCGCATCCGCCCCGGTGATCCGGCCGACCCCTTGCTGCGCCAGGTAATGCCGCTCATGGAGGAAGACCGCCCGGTGGCCGGCTACGTGGCCGACCCCCTGGCCGAGGCCGAGCATGCCCCAGCCAAGGGACTGATCCACAAGTACGCCGGCCGCGTGCTGCTGATCACGAGCCCCGCCTGCGCGGTGAACTGCCGCTACTGCTTTCGCCGACACTTCCCCTATGAGGAGAACGCCCCCTCGCGGGCGCAGTGGGAGCAGAGCCTCGACTACCTCCGGGAGGATGCGACGATCCGCGAGGCGATCCTCTCCGGCGGCGATCCCCTGGCCGCCAGCGATCGCCAGCTCGCCTGGCTGGTCGCGCGGCTCGAGGCCATCCCGCACCTCAAGCGCCTGCGCCTGCACACGCGCCTGCCGGTGGTGATTCCCGACCGCATCGACGCTGCCCTGCTCGACTGGCTCGGGGCGACCCGGCTGCAGAAGGTGATGGTGCTGCACATCAACCATGCCCAGGAGATCGACGAAGCAGTGGTAGCGGCCTGTGAGCGGCTCAAGGCGGCGGGGGTGACGCTGCTCAACCAGAGCGTGCTGCTGCGCGGGGTGAACGACGATGTCGATACGCTGGCCGCGCTCTCCGAGCGGCTCTTCGAGGCGGACATCCTGCCCTACTACCTGCACGTGCTCGACCCGGTGGCCGGCGCCGCGCACTTCGACGTGGCAGACGACGAGGCCCGCGAACTGGTCGCGGGCCTGCGCGAGATGCTGCCGGGCTTCCTGATGCCGCGGCTGGTCCGGGAGATTCCCGGCGAGGCCAGCAAGACGCCGCTGTAACCCAGGACCCCGCCAGGCACCCCGCCCCGAGGTGGCCACCTACAAAAGCGCGGCCCCGCCAGAGAATGGCGGGGCCGCGCGTTGACGGGAGTGGCTCAGCCGCTGTGGATCAGGCCAGCGTCTCGGCGGTGACGTTGGGCGCCGGCGCCTCGGTGGAGAGCTTGCGGTTGATGGCGCTCATCACTCCCTTGATGGAGGCGCTGGTGATGCTCTCGTCGGTGCCGACGCCGAACACCGCCTCGCCGCCGACGCGCACTTCCACGTAGGCGATCGCCTCGGCGTCGGCGCCCTGGCCGCGGGAGTGCTCGTGGTAGTCGATGATCTCCACGTCGTGGCCTTCGGCGGCCAGCGCCTTGACGAAGGCGGCCAGCGGGCCGTTGCCCTGCCCCTGGATGGTGCGGCGCTCGCCATACTCCTCGATGGTCGCCTCGAGGCTCACGGTCGGGCTGTCCGGCTCCGAGGACATGCGATGGCTGATCAGGGCGAAGGGCTCGCGCTGCTCCAGGTATTCGTCGAGGAAGGCCTGGTAGATCATCTGCGAGGTGATCTCCTTGCCCAGCCGATCGGCGACTTCCTGGACCACCTGGCTGAACTCGATGGAGAGACGGCGCGGCAGCTCGATGCCGTGCTCCTGCTCGAGCAGGTAGGAGATGCCACCCTTGCCGGACTGGCTGTTGACGCGGATCACCGCCTCGTAGCTGCGGCCGACGTCCAGCGGGTCGATGGGCAGGTAGGGCACCTCCCAGAGGTCGTGCGGGGCCTCGCGGCGTGCGGCCATGCCCTTCTTGATCGCGTCCTGGTGGGAGCCGGAGAAGGCGGTGAACACCAGGTCGCCCACGTAGGGGTGGCGCGGGTGCACCGGCAGCTGGTTGCAGTACTCCACCTCGCGCATGATCGGGGTGATGTTGGAGAAGTCGAGCCTCGGGTGCACGCCCTGGGTATAGAGGTTCATGGCCAGGGTGACGAGGTCGACGTTGCCGGTGCGCTCGCCGTTGCCGAACAGGCAGCCCTCGACCCGATCGGCGCCGCCCATCACGGCGAGCTCGGCGGCGGCCACGCCGGTGCCGCGGTCGTTATGCGGATGGACGCTGACGATCAGGTGGTCGCGATGACGGATATGGCGGCAGAACCACTCCACCTGATCGGCGTAGTTGTTGGGTGTCGCACACTCCACGGTGGCCGGCAGGTTGACGATCATCGGCGCCTCGGCGGTGGCACCGAAGGTGGCCTCCACGGCGTCGACGATCTCCACGGCGAAATCCATCTCGGTGGTGGAGAAGAGCTCCGGCGAGTACTGGAAGGTCCAGTGGGTCTCCGGCGCCGCCGCCATGTGCTCGCGGATCCGGGTGGTGGCGTCCACGGCGATCTGGATGCACTCGCTCTTGCCGACGTTGAACACCACGCGGCGGAACACCGGGTCGGTGGCGTTGTACACATGGACGATGGCGTTCTTCGCCCCCTTCAGGGCCTCGAAGGTGCGATCGATCAGGTGCGGACGGGCCTGGGTGAGCACCTGGATCTGCACGTCGTCCGGCACCTTGTCCTCCTCGATCAGGGCGCGCACGAAGTCGAAGTCGGTCTGGGAGGCCGAGGGGAAACCCACCTCGATCTGCTTGAAGCCGATCTTCACCAGCAGGTCGAAGAGGCGCTGCTTGCGCTCCTGGTCCATGGGATCGATCAGCGCCTGGTTGCCGTCGCGCAGGTCGACGGCGCACCACTGGGGCGGCGCCTCGATGCGCCGGCTCGGCCACTGGCGGTCGGGCAGGTCGACGGCCACGAAGGGGCGGTACTTGGTAGCGGGGTTATCGAGCATCATGGTGGCGTTCTCCCAGGTGAGCGGCGGCGTTCAGAAACGGTACGTCAGAAACAGCGACGCCCCGTCGGCCAGGGGCGGACGGGGCGTCGTGGAAGTCGGTATCGTCGCACACGGCCATATGGGATGCCTGGCGGCACCCGTGGGCGATGGCAACAACGGCAATGTTCATGGCGCGGATACTGCGGGTGGTGGACATGCTACAACCTCGTTTCGACCGGGACGTGCTCTCTAGCGGTGGGCGAGGCGACGGCGATGCGGACTGCACCGCCCGTCGCGCTCAGCGGCGGGCTAGGGGTAGTCGTAGGTCGAGAACGAGGTGGCGCGATGTCGTGTTCATGACCCCTAGAAGATCAGTCTTGCTCGCGCCTGTCAACTCCACTCCCCTCCCGTCGAGCGCCCAGCGCCGCCTCCATGCGGTCGAGCTGGTCGCGCAGCGAGCGCACGTCGTTGCGCAGCCCGTGCAGCTCCGCGGCCTCGCCCTTCCCGCTCTCGATCTCCATCTGCACGCTCTCCTTCTGCATCACGTCGAGCACGATGCCGATCATCATGTTGAGAAAGATGAAGGCGGTCAGGAAGATGAAGGTCAGGTAGTAGATCCAGCTCCAGGCATGCAGCTCCTGGGTGGCATACATCACGTCCGTCCAGTCCTCGAAGGTGGCGATCCGGAACAGGGTCAGCATGGAGATCGAGATGTTGCCCCACAGGACTTCGTCGACCTCGGCGAACAGGAAGCTGCCGAGCGCCGCATAGATGTAGAAGATGATGAACATCAGCAGCGCCACGTAGCCCATGCGCGGGATCGACTTGACCAGCGCCGCCATCAGCAGGCGCAGCTCCGGGATCATCGAGACCAGGCGCAGCACCCGGAAGATGCGCAGCAGCCGCGCCAGCAGCACCATCTCCGAGTCGTCCAGGGGAATCAGGCTCGCGGTCACGATCAGGAAGTCGAAGACGTTCCAGCCCCGGCGGAAGAAGTCGCGCAGGTGCTTCTCGGCGCCCATGCGGATCAGGATCTCCACCAGGAAGAACACCGTGACCGCCACGTCCATCGCCAGCAGCCACTGCTCGAAGCGCCCGGTCTCCTCGTAGGTCTTGGCCCCGATCAACAGCGCCGAGAGGATGATGATGGTGATGACCGTCAGCTCGAAGGCCTTGTGGGCGCGCAGGCGCTCGACGTGCCCCCGCCAGGTCTCGAAGGTAGTGCTCACCGCGACGGCTCCTCCAGGTCGCCCTGGCGATAGCCGATCAGGTAGAGCACCGCATCGAGCCCCAGGGTGGAGATCGAGTGGCTGGCCTGCTGGCGCACCAGCGGCTTGGCGCGGAAGGCGATGCCGAGCCCGGCGGCGGCGAGCATCTTCAGGTCGTTGGCGCCGTCGCCCACGGCGATGGTCTGCTCCATGGAAAGCCCCTCGCGCTCGGCGATCTGGCGCAGCAGCTCGGCCTTGCGGTCGGCGTCGAGGATCGGCTCGCGCACCTCGCCGGTGACCTTGCCGTTCTCGATCAGCAGCTCGTTGGCGTGCACCTCGTCGAAGCCGAGGGTCTCCTGCAGGTGGCGGGCGAAGTAGGTGAAGCCGCCGGAGAGGATCGCCGTGCGATAGCCCAGGCGCTTGAGCTGGCGCATCAGCCGCTCAACGCCATCCATCAGCGGCAGCGACTCGGCGATCTCGGCGAGCACCGCCTCGTCGAGGCCGCGGAGCTTCGCCATGCGCTCGCGGAAGCTCTGCTGGAAGTCCAGCTCGCCGCGCATGGCCCGCTCGGTGACCGCCGCCACCTCGTCGCCCACGCCGTGGCGCCGCGCCAGCTCGTCGATCACCTCGGTCTGGATCAGGGTCGAGTCCATGTCGAAGCAGACCAGCCGGCGATGGCGACGCCAGATGGAGTCCTCCTGGATGGCGATGTCCACCCCGTGCATGGCGCCGAGCGCCAGGGCCTTCTCGCGCAGGGCGTCGAGATCGACCTCCTCGCCGCGCAGCCAACACTCCACGCAGGCGCCCTGGATGGCGTCGTGTTCCCCGGGCACGCCGCCGTCCAGCGGCTCACGGCCGGAGAGGCGATGGATCAGCTCCACGGTCAAGCCGTGCTCGGCGGTCAGCGCGCCGACCTCGGCGAGGATCCCGGCGGGCAGGTGCGGCGCCAGCAGGGTCAGGATCAGCCGCGGCTGGCTGGCCGTCGCACTCCAGCGCTGGTAGTCCTCGGCGCTGACCTGAATCGCCTGGATATCGAGCCCCAGGGCATCGCCGGCCGTGGCGAGCGCGCCCTCCAGGTCGCTCTCGTGGGCGAGCCCCACCAGCGCCTCCAGCGACAGGATGCCGAAGGTCACGCTCTGGTTGATGTCCAGCAGGCGGGCGCCGCTGGCCGCCAGCGCCTTACCCAGGCCGGCCAGCTGGCCGGGGCGCGCCGTGCCGGTGGCACGGATCAGCAATCGTCTCGTCATGTCACTCTTCCACGTCCAGGCGGTCGACCTTCTGCAGGCCTCGGGGCAGCTTGCTGCCCCGCCGGCCGCGCTCACCGCGATAATAGTCCAGGTCCGCCGCCTTGAGGGTCAGCTTGCGCTTGCCGGCGTGCACCACCAGGGCGGCGCCGGCCGGCAGTACCACCAGGTCGCGCAGGAACTCCTCGCGACGGGCGGCCCGGGCGCCGGGGATGTCGATCATCTTGTTGCCCTTGCCCTTGGCCATCTCGGGCAGCTGGGCGAGGGGGAAGACCAAGAGCCGTCCCTCGTTGGAGACCGCCGCCACGCTGGCGTCCTCCGGCGACGACACCTCCAGCGGCGGCAGCACGTTGCAGCCCTTGGGCACGCTGAGGATCGCCTTGCCGGACTTGTTCTTGCCGGTGAGCTCCTCGAGCCGGGCGACGAAGCCGTAGCCGCCGTCCGAGGCCAGCAGGTAGCGGGTCTCGGGCGGTGCCAGCATCAGGCCCGCCATGTGTGCCCCGGCCACCACGTTGACCCGACCGGTGACCGGCTCGCCCTGGCCGCGGGCGCTGGGCAGGTTGTGGGCCTGCAGGGTATAGGCGCGGCCGGTGTCGTCGAGCAGCACCAGCGGCTGATTGGTCTTGCCCCGGGCGGCAAGGTGAAAGCGATCGCCGGCCTTGTAGGAGAGCCCGGCGGGATCGATCTCGTGGCCCTTGGCGCTGCGGATCCAGCCCTTCTCGGAGAGCACCACGGTGACCGGATCGGCGCCGACCAGTTCGACCTCGGAGAGCGCCTTCGCCTCCTGGCGCTCGACCAGCGGCGAGCGACGCGCGTCGCCGTGCGCCTCACCGGCCTCGCGCAGCTCCTGCTCGATCAGGTCGGTAAGCTTGGCCTCGTTGCCGAGCAGCTCCTGCAGACGCTTGCGCTCGGCCTCCAGGTCGTCCTGCTCGCCGCGGATCTTCATCTCCTCGAGCTTGGCGAGGTGGCGCAGGCGCAGCTCGAGGATCGCCTCGGCCTGGCGGTCGCTGAGGCCGAAGGCCTCGATCAGCGCGGCCTTGGGCTCGTCCTCCTCGCGGATGATGCGGATCACCTCGTCGAGGTTGAGGTAGGCGGCCAGCAGGCCCTCGAGGATATGCAGGCGGTCCTCGACCTTGCCCAGGCGGTGCTCGAGGCGCCGGCGCACCGTGGCACGGCGGAAACGCAGCCACTCGCCGAGCAGGTCGGGCAGCGGCATCACCCGCGGCCGGCCGTCCAGGCCGATCACGTTCATGTTGACGCGAATGTTCTTCTCGAGGTCGGTGGTGGCGAAGAGGTGCGCCATCAGCGCCTCGACGTCGACGCGGTTAGAGCGCGGCTCGATCACCAGCCGGGTCGGCTCCTCGTGGGTCGACTCGTCACGCAGGTCGGCCACCATGGGCAGCTTCTTGGCCTGCATCTGGGCGGCGATCTGCTCGAGCACCTTGGCGCCGCTGACCTGGTAGGGCAGCGCGGTGACCACCACGTTGCCCTCCTCGCGCACGTAGCGCCCGCGCAGCTTCACCGAACCACGCCCGCACTCGTAGAGCTTTCGCAGGTCGGCCCGGGAGGTGATGATCTCCGCCTCGGTGGGGAAGTCCGGCGCCGGCAGGTACTCGAGCAGGTCGACGGTGGTCGCCTCGGGATGGCGCAGCAGATGGCAGGTGGCCTCGACCACCTCGCCCACGTTGTGGGGCGGGATGTCGGTGGCCATGCCCACGGCGATGCCGGTGCCGCCGTTGAGCAGCACGTGGGGCAGCCGCGCCGGCAGCACCACCGGCTCGTTCATGGTGCCGTCGAAGTTGGGGGTCCAGTCGACGGTGCCCTGGCCGAGCTCGGCGAGCAGCACCTCGGCGAACTTCGACAGCCGCGCCTCGGTGTAGCGCATGGCGGCGAAGGACTTGGGATCGTCGGGACTGCCCCAGTTGCCCTGGCCGTCGACCAGCGGGTAGCGATAGCTGAACGGCTGGGCCATCAGCACCATCGCCTCGTAGCAGGCGCTGTCGCCGTGGGGGTGGAACTTGCCCAGCACGTCGCCGACGGTGCGCGCCGACTTCTTGTACTTGGCGTTAGCCGACAGCGCCAGCTCGCGCATGGCGTAGACGATGCGTCGCTGCACCGGCTTCATGCCGTCGCCGATATGGGGCAGGGCCCGATCGAGGATGACGTACATCGAGTAGTCGAGGTACGCCTTCTCGGTGTACTCGCGCAGCGAGAGACGTTCGACGTCGCCTTCCGCCACCTGGATATCCATGGTCATACGATATGCCCTTGGTCAGGGTTCAAAATCTGTGTCCGCCAACCGCGGCTGTTCCGGCGACAGGCCCCGAAGTGTCGGACCATCGTGGAGGCGCTGTGAACCCTTCCTTGGGCGCTACCTTTTCCCTCCCTGGGAAAGGACCTCCCCTTCGACCTGTCCCCGGCGCCGCTTGCCTTGGTGCTTGTAGCTCGATGCTCGTAGCTCAGCGCTATACCTCGATGTCCGCCAGGTTGCCGTAGTCCTCGAGCCAGCTCTTGCGATCGCCGGCGCGCTTCTTGGCCAGCAGCATGTCCATCATCTCCATGGTGCCGTCGCCGACCTCGCGGGTGAGCTGCACCAGCCGGCGGGTCTCGACCGCCATGGTGGTCTCGCGCAACTGTAACGGGCTCATCTCGCCCAGGCCCTTGAAGCGCTGCACGTTCACCGTGCCGCGCTTGCCCTCGAGCTTGCGCAGGATGGCGGCCTTCTCGCTCTCGTCCAGGGCGTAGTGCACCTCCTTGCCCAGGTCGATGCGGTAGAGCGGCGGCATGGCGACGAACACATGGCCGGCATCGACCAGCGCCGGAAAGTGACGCACGAAAAGCGCGCAGAGCAGCGTGGCGATGTGCAGGCCGTCCGAGTCGGCATCGGCGAGGATGCAGATCTTGTGGTAGCGCAGCTTGGAGAGATCCTCGCTGACCGGGTCCATGCCCACGGCCACGGCAATGTCGTGCACTTCCTGGGAGCCGTAGATGTCGTGGGACTCCACCTCCCAGGTATTGAGGATCTTGCCGCGCAGCGGCAGGATCGCCTGGCTCTCGCGGTTGCGCGCCTGCTTGGCGCTGCCGCCGGCCGAGTCCCCCTCGACCAGGAAGAGCTCGCTGGCGGCCGGGTCCTGACCCGAGCAGTCGGCGAGCTTGCCGGGCAGCGCGGGCCCCGAGGTGACCTTCTTGCGCGCCACCTTCTTCGAGCTCTTCTGGCGACGCTGGGCGGCGCTGATGACCAGCTCGGCCAGCGCCTCGGCCTGGTCGACATGGTGGTTGAGCCACAGCGAGAAGGCGTCCTTGACCACCCCGGAGACGAAGCCCGAAACGGTGCGGGACGACAGCCGCTCCTTGGTCTGGCCGGCGAACTGCGGGTCGAGCATCTTCACCGAGAGCACGTAAGAGACGCGCTCCCAGAGATCCTCGGCGGTGAGCTTGACGCCCCGCGGCAAGATACTTCGGTACTCGCAGAACTCGCGCAGGGCATCGAGCAGCCCGGCCCGCAGGCCATTGACGTGGGTGCCGCCCTGGGGGGTGGGGATCAGGTTGACGTAGCTCTCGAGCAGCGCCTCGCCCCCCTCGGGCAGCCACTGGATCGCCCAGTCCACGCCGTGCTCATCGTCGGCGAAGTGACCGACGAAGGGCGAGGCCGGCAGCACCTCGTAGCCGTCGGTGGCCTGGGCCAGGTAGTCGCGCAGGCCGTCGGCGTACTGCCAGACGCTCTGGTTGCCGTCGGGTTCGACCAGGGTGACCTTGAGGCCCGAGCAGAGCACCGCCTTGGCGCGCAGCAGATGCTTGAGGCGCGAGAGGGACAGTTTCGGGCTGTCGAAGTAGCTCTCCTCAGGCCAGAAGCGCACCAGGGTGCCGCGGGCGCGCTTGGGCGCGCTGCCGATCACCTGCAGGGGGGAGGCCTTGTCGCCGTGCTCGAAGGCCATGCCGTGGCGGCTGCCGTCGCGCAGCACCTCGATCTCCAGGCGCTTGGAGAGCGCGTTGACCACCGAGACCCCGACGCCGTGCAGGCCGCCGGAGAAGCGGTAGCTCGACTGGGAGAACTTCCCGCCGGCGTGCAGCCGGGTCATGATCAGCTCGACACCGGAGACGCCATGCTCCGGGTGGATGTCGATGGGCATGCCGCGGCCGTCGTCGGAGACCTCGACGCCACCGTCCTCGAAGAGGCGAACGGTGATCGCCCCGGCATGACCGGCCAGCGCCTCATCGACGCTGTTGTCGATGACTTCCTGGACGAGGTGATTGGGCCGCGAGGTATCGGTGTACATGCCGGGGCGCTTGCGCACCGGCTCGAGGCCGGAGAGGACCTCGATGGAGCTGGCACTGTATTGCGTCATGCATCACCCAAAGTGGTTTCGATCGTTCGTGTCGCCCGGGACATTGGCACCCGGGACGCCGGCGGCCTGGATGCCGGGGGCCTCGCGGCCGGCGAGCCGCGCCGCCGTCAGGGCGTGGCCGCCGTGGGCGAGAATCGCCGGCAGGTAGTCCGCCAGGGCCGCGAAGCCGTGATCCCCCTGCGGGTGCAGGATGACTCGCGCGCCCCGGTAGAGGGCGAAGGCCCGCCGGGGATCCAGGGTCTCGTCGGCCGTGCCCAGCAGCAGCAGATAGCGCTCCGCCGTGACCCGCTCGGGCGTCAGGGCCTCGAGCTCCTCGAGATGCGCGGCCTCGATGGCGAAGCGCTCGCCGGTGTAGGCGTTGTCGAAGCGCTGGCCGACCCAGTCCGCCACCAGCGTGGCCGGCGCTACCGCCGGGTTGATCAGCACCCCCGGCAGGTCGTGGCGCTCGGCGATCAGGGTGGCCAGAAAGCCGCCCATGGAGCTGCCCGCCACCAGCGGGGCCGGCCCCAGATCGGCGAGTCGCGCCTCGGCGCAGGCCAGGGCCGCCTCGGGGCGGTGCGGCAGCTGCGGCGTGGCGCAGGGCAGCCCGAGCCGCGCGCAGGCCTCGCGCACCAGGCCCGCCTTGGGCGAACCGCTACCGCTGTTGAAACCGTGCAGGTAGAGCACCCCGCTGGCCGCCGGCCGCTCCCGGGCGGCGCTCAGCATACCGCAACCCCTGTACATGCAGCCAGTATCATCGCGACCCGCGCTCCGCCGCCCAGGCGGCCTCGATCAGCCCCCGGGTGGAGTCGTCCATGGTTGCGACGTCGGCGTGATGCTCGAGGATGCGCTGGGTCTCGCCGGCGATCTGCTTGCCGAGCTCCACGCCCCACTGGTCGAAGGGATTGATGTCCCAGATGGTCGCCTGGACGAACACCTTGTGCTCGTAGAGGGCGATCAGCGCCCCCAGGGTCGCCGGCGTCAGCCGCTCGAGCAGCAGGGTGCTGGAAGGCTGGTTGCCACGATAGCGCTTGTGCACCGGGCGCGGCCCGTCCTCCTCGATGGCCTCGTCGCCGAGCATCAAGGCTCGGGACTGGGCGAAGCAGTTGGCGAGCGTCAGGCGATGCTGGCCCATCAGGTGGTCGCGGGTGGCCGGGTCCTCGACGTCCTCGTAGCGCACCAGGGGGGCGATGAAGTCGCACTCCACCGCCTGGGTGCCCTGGTGGAGCAGCTGATAGAAGGCATGCTGGGCATTGGGGCCGAGCTGGCCCCACAGCACCGGGCAGGTGGAGTAGCCGACGGCCTGGCCGTCGTGGGTCACCGACTTTCCGTTGGACTCCATCTCCAGCTGCTCGAGATAGGCGGCGAAGTACTCCAGCCGCCCATCGTAGGGCAGGATCGAGTGGGCGCGGACGTCGAGGAAGTTGACGTTCCAGATCCCCGCCAGGGCCAGCAGCACCGGCAGGTTGTCCTCGAGGGGCGCCTCGCGGAAGTGAGTGTCCAGGGCGTGGGCGCCGGCCAGTAGCTCGCGGAACTGCGCCATGCCCACCGCCAGGGCGATGGGCAGGCCGATGCCGCCCCACAGCGAATAGCGCCCCCCGACCCACTCCCAGAACTCCAGCTGGTGCGCCTCGGCGATACCCCACTCGTTCATCTTCTCGGGGCTCGCCGAGATGCCGATGAAGTGCTGGTGCATGACCAGCTCGGCATCGACGCCCTCCTCGCGGCCCTCACCCATGAGGCGCGCCATCAGCCAGTCCCGGGCGGTGCGGGCGTTGGAGAGGGTATCGATGGTGGTGAACGACTTCGACGAGAGCACGAAGAGCGTGGTCTCGGGGTTGAGCCGCGCCAGATAGTCGGCGAGCTGGGAGCCGTCCATGGTGGAGGCGAAGTGCACGTCGACGGCGTGCACGCCCCGGGGCCGGTAGTCGGCCAGGGCGTGGGTCACCATCAACGGCCCCAGGTCGGAGCCGCCCACGCCGAGGTTGACCACGTCGCGGATCGCCTTGCCGGTGGCGCCCCGCCACTGCCCGGCGTGGAAGCGCTCGACCATGGTTTCCATGCGCTCCAGGGTCGCGTGCACCGAGGGCACCAGGTCCTCACCCTCCACCACCAGGCTCGCCTCGGGCGGCAGCCGCAGGGCGGTGTGCAGGGCCGGACGGTCCTCGCTGCGATTGACCCGCTCGCCTTCGAGCAGCGCGCGGATCGCCTCGGGGACCTTGGCCTCCCGGGCGAGGTCGAGCAGCTTGGTCAGAGTCTCGGCGTCCCAGCGCTGCTTGGAGAGATCCAGGGTCAGGCCCGCCGCCTGGCGGGTGAAGGCTCCATGGCGCCCCGACTCACCGGCGAAGAGTTCGCTCAGGTGCGTGGCACGCATCCCCTCGGCGTGGTCGGCCAGGGCCTGCCAGGCAGCACCCTGGTCGATGGTGGGCTCTATCATGGGCGTCTCCTGAACGTCCTGTCGTGCAGCCGATGCGGGCGAGGCGTAGAATGGCGCCCCCTTACCCCATGATATCCGGCCTGTTCCATGAGTGACGCATCTTACCGTGACGCGATCTTTTCGACACCCCTAGACCGGGTGGCGCGCTTCTCCTTCGACGAGCAGGTCGTCGCCTGCTTTCCCGACATGATCCGCCGCTCGGTGCCGGGATACGGCCAGATACTCGGAATGCAGGGCGTGATCGCCGGGCGCCACCTGCGCCACGGCGCCCAGGTCTATGACCTCGGCTGCTCGCTGGGCGCCGCCGGCCTGGCGCTCGCCGGGACCCTCGCGCCGGACGCCTTTCGCTACACCGGCGTGGATCTCTCCCCGGCCATGGTCGCGCGGGCCCGGGAGACCCTGGCGGCGGAGTGTCCCGATCACGCCATGGAGGTGCTCGAGGGCGATATCCGCCAGCTGGAGTACGCCCCCGCCGGCATGATCGTGCTCAACTTCACCCTGCAGTTTCTCGCCCCGGAGGATCGCGACGCGGTGATCTCCCGTCTCTTCGACGCCCTGGAGCCCGGCGGCGTGCTGGTGCTCTCCGAGAAGATCAAGGCCGCCGACGAGCAGGAGAACGCCTGGCTGGTAGAGCGCTACCACGACTTCAAGCGCGCCAACGGCTACAGCGAGATGGAGATCAGCCAGAAGCGCACGGCGCTGGAAAACGTGCTGGTACCGGATACCCTGGCGGGGCACCACGAGCGCCTGGCCCGGGCCGGCTTCTCCCGCGCCCACACCTGGTTCCAGTTCCTCAACTTCGCCTCGCTGATCGCCTTCAAGGACGCCTGACATGCCGATCGCGCCGGAACACCGCGACCTCTACTGCGCCTTCCTCGACCAGGGCCTCGACACCTGGCTGGCTCGCCTGCCCGACCAGCTGGCCCGGGGGCTGGATCGCCAGCGCTACGGCGATCTGCCGGCCTGGGAGAAGGCCGTGGCCAAGCTGCCCGCGCTGCCCGAGGCGCGCCGCGTCGACCTCGATCATGACACGGTAAGCGTCGAGGCCGAGCTGAGCGAGAGTCAGCGCCGCCAGGCCGAGAACCTGCTGCGTAAGCTCATGCCCTGGCGCAAGGGACCCTTTTGCCTCGGCGGCGTGCACATCGACACCGAGTGGCGCTCGGACTGGAAGTGGCAAAGAGTCGCCACCCACCTGGCGCCGCTCGCCGGCCGCCGGGTGCTCGACGTGGGCGGCGGCAGCGGCTATCACGCCTGGCGCATGGCCGGGGCCGGCGCCGCCTTCGTGCTGGTGATCGACCCCTCGCCGCGCTTCTTCTGGCAGTTCCGGGCGGTGCGCCACTTCGTCGGCAACGCCGACGGCCACCGCACCCACTTCCTGCCGGTGGGCATCGAGGACGTCCCCGAGCGGCTCGCCTTCTTCGACACGCTGTTCTCCATGGGCGTGCTCTACCACCGCCCCTCGCCGCTGGAGCATCTCGTGCAGCTCAAGGAGGCCCTGCGCCCGGGTGGCGAGCTGGTGCTGGAGACCCTGGTGGTCGAGGGCGACGCCACCACGGTGCTGCTGCCCGGGGAGCGCTATGCCGCCATGCCCAACGTTTACTTCCTGCCCTCCTCCGCGGCGCTCTGCCAGTGGCTCGAACGCTGCGGCTTTTATAACGTGCGGGTGGTAGACGAGGCGGTAACGACCACGGACGAGCAGCGCGCCACCGAGTGGATGACCTTCCAGTCGCTGGCCGACTTCCTCGACCCCAACGACCCGACCCGCACCCGGGAGGGCTACCCCGCCCCGCGCCGCGCGGTGGTCATGGCTAACCGGCCCAGCTGAGTCCCGAGGCGCGATCGCGAGAAGCTATGGGCAGACTCGGCCTCAGGCGGCATCCTCGGGTCCCTTATCCTCAGATGCTGCGGCCGCCTCGCGGCGCACGGCCTCGAGGCCGTAATCAGAGATGAAGCCGCTCGCCTGGGCATGTTCGGCGATCAGCACGCTGTCGGCGGCCAGTACCAGGTCGCAGTGGGTGTGGCGTAGCTGGTCGCAGAGCCGCTGGATGGCACGCTGGCGATCATCCCGCTGCTCCACGCGCCGGATGTAGATGGCCTTGATGCGCCCGGGGTGGGCCTCGACGATGCGGGTATAGACCTCGGGGTCGTGCTGTCCGCTGTCGCCGATCAGCACGCAGGGCACCCCCTCGAAGGTCGCCAGCATGCGGCTGATCAGCTGCTGCTTGTGATCCTCGGCCCGACGCGGCAAGGGGTGGCGCAGGGAGATGCCCCACTCGCGCAGGAACAGGATCGGCCCGACCGGAATGCGATTGAGCTGGAAGAAGGTCTCCAGCATCTCGTAGATCGCCCAGGGGCCCCGCGACACATAGAGGATGGGGCGCTCGCCCCGATCGTCGGCGCCGCGGTGCAGGGCCTGGTAGAGTGCCGCCACGCCGGGAAAGGCCATGCGCTGATCGGGCTGCTCGATGAACAGCCGATAGAGCATGCGCAGCTTGTCGGCCACGCCGGTGTACATCACGGTATCGTCGATGTCGCTGATCACCAGCAGGTCGGTCTCGGGCGACGGGATGAAGACCTCCACGCTGGCACGCACCGGCCCCTCCTCGGCCGCCGTGACCCACAGCTCGGCGACATGCCAGACCCCATTGCGGGGCAGTGCGGCCTCGAGGGGCAGCCGGGCATCGAAGTAGCCGTCGCGGTCGGTGGTCACGGCCACCCGATTGTCGCCCAGGCGGATATCGACGCTGGCCTCGGCCACGCCCCGTCGGGCGATGCGTCGTGCCACGTCGACCAGGTCGCGCAGGAAGCCGCGACGCGGCAAGCCCCGACTCAGCGGCGCCTGACGAAACACGCGCCCCGTGAGGAAGGCCTCTCGCCGCGAGCCGTAGCCCCGATAGGGCGTGACCGTCAGGCCGCCGTGCCCCTGGCGGTGCTTCATCGGCCGAGCCACCACACCCACCAGCCGCTTGACGAACAGGGCGGCGCGCCGAAGCGTCGGCGTCACGCCGACCTCCCTGTCGCGTGATCGAGTCGCGTCGTGCCGCTCATGGTCGGGTGCTCCGAGTCGTGTCGATGCCCCCAGCCTACCCCCGGCCCGGCCGGTGTCGCATCTCACGCCGGTCAACGCCACGACGGCGGTCGGCCGTCGGCCGCGCGGCGCCTAGCGCCGCAGGATCACCAGCCAGCGCCCCAGATTGAGGACGCTGGCCAGCGAGGCGGCCACGTAGGTGAAGGCGCAGGCGGTGAGCACGTGGCGGGCTCCGGCCATGTCGCGGGCCGGGATGTACTCGGCGAGCAGCGGCAGGGCCCGCCCGAAGCTGGCATCGAACTCCACCGGCAGGGTCACCAGGTGCACCAGCGCGGCGGTGCCGAAGCTGATCACCGCCAGGGCCACCACGACGATCAGGCCGCCGGGCAGGCGCGTCAGCACGAACAGGAAGGGCGCGGCCATCATCAGTAGCGCCCCGACCTTCTCGGCCTTCTGCGCCACGGCCACCAGGCGCGAGCGGGCCAGCAGCGGTGCATAGCCGTCCCGGTGCTGGATGGCATGGCCCACCTCGTGGGCCGCTACCGTCACCGCCGTGAGCGAGCGCCCGGTGTAGTGCTCCTGGGAGAGCCGCACCCGGCGCGCCTCGGGATCATAGTGATCGCCCTGGTCGGTCACCTCGACACGCACGCCCTCGAGGCCGAGTCGCCGAATGAGGTGCTCGGCGAGCTCGCCCCCGGTGCCGGGGTACTCCTTGCGCCCCCGAGCATGACGGGCAAGCACCCACTTCGCCCAGAGGTTAGGCAGCAGGAAGAGGGCCAGCAGCAGGGCGATTGCCAGGACGATCATCGGGCGGGCTCCAAAGCGGGGTCAGATCATTGGACCCAGCCTACCAGAGCCGGTTTCCCAACCGCCTGCCCCAGACGACAACGAGCCCGACGACACAGGTCGCCGGGCTCGTGTATGGCCGGATTCATCGGGCTACTTGAGCAGCTCGCGAAGGTCCTTCGCCTCCCAGTGCGGGAAGTACTTGCGCACCAGGGCGTTGAGCTCCAGCTCGAAGCCGGCCCAGTCCACCTCGCCGGTCGGACGGCTGCCCGGCTGGGCGACGGCGCGGATCATCCCCGCGCCCACCGTGACGTTGGTGAGCCGGTCGATGACGATGAAGCTGCCGGTGCCGGGGCTCGTGCCATAGTCGTCCAGCGCCACCTCGGCGGTCAGCTCGACCCGGCAGCGGGCGATGGCGTTGAGTTCAAGGCGCTCGGCCGGATGGCGCGCCTGGCTGTTGACGTCGACCTGGTGGAGGATCTCGCCGACCCGGCCCGCCACGGAGCGCCCGGCCAGGCGGATGTCGACCGGCCGCCCGGGGACGAGGGGCTCGTCGTGCATCCACACGATGTCGGCCTCGAAGGCATCGGCCAGGGCCACCTCGGCATCCGCGGCGACGATCCAGTCGCCGCGCGAGATATCGACCTCATCGCTCAGGGTGACGGTGATCGCCTGACCCGGCCAGGCGATATCCAGGTCGCCATCGAAGGTGACGATCCGCTCCACCGTCGAGGTCCGCCCGGAGGGCAGCACCTTGACCGCCTGCCCCGGGCGCAGGATGCCCGCCTCCAGAGTGCCGGCGTAGCCGCGGAAGTCGAGATCGGGGCGGTTGACGATCTGCACCGGCAGGCGCAGGTCGGTCAGGTTGCGATCGCGACTGATCTCGACGCTCTCCAGCAGCTCGAGCAGCGGCGGACCGGCGTACCAGGGGGTCTTGTCGCTCGGATTGACGACGTTGTCGCCCTCCAGCGCCGAGAGCGGCACGAAGCGGATGTCGGGGGCGTCGAGCTGCTCGGCGAAGGCGCGATACTCGGCGACGATCTCCTCGAAGCGCGCCTCGTCGAAGCCGACCAGGTCCATCTTGTTGACCGCGATCACCAGGTGCTGGATGCCCAGCAGGTCGGCGATGAAGCTGTGCCGACGGGTCTGGGTCTGCACGCCGTAGCGAGCATCGATCAGGATGATCGCCAGGCTCGCCGTGGAGGCCCCGGTCGCCATGTTGCGGGTGTACTGCTCGTGGCCCGGGGTGTCGGCGATGATGAACTTGCGCTTGTCGGTGGAGAAGAAGCGGTAGGCCACGTCGATGGTGATGCCCTGCTCCCGCTCGGACTGCAGGCCATCGACCAGCAGCGCCAGGTCCACCGCCTCGCCGGTGGTGCCGCTCTTCTTCGAGGCCTGGGTGATCGCCGCCAGCTGGTCGTCGAAGATCATCTTGGAGTCATGCAGCAGCCGGCCGATCAGGGTCGACTTGCCGTCGTCGACGCTGCCGCAGGTGATGAAGCGCAGCAGGTCCTTGTTCTCGTGCTCGTGCAGGTACTGCTCGATGTTGTCGGCGATCAGATTGGACTGGTGTGACATCAGAAATACCCCTCGCGCTTCTTCTTCTCCATGGAGCCGGCCTGATCGTGGTCGATGGCGCGGCCGCTGCGCTCGCTGGTGCGGGTGAGCAGCATCTCCTGGATGATCTCGGGCAGGGTGGCCGCCCGGGACTCCACGGCGCCGGTCAGCGGGTAGCAGCCGAGGGTGCGGAAGCGCACCCACTTCTCCTCGGGCACCTCGCCCTCGGCCAGCGGCAGGCGCTCGTCGTCGACCATGATCTGCATGCCGTCGCGCTCCACCACCGGACGCGGCGCGGAGAAATAGAGCGGCACGATGGGGATGCCCTCGAGATGGATGTACTGCCAGATATCCAGCTCGGTCCAGTTGGAGAGCGGGAAGGCGCGGATCGACTCGCCCTTGTTGACCCGGGCGTTGTAGAGGTTCCACAGCTCCGGGCGCTGGTTCTTGGGGTCCCAGCGGTGGTGGCGATCGCGGAAGGAGAACACCCGCTCCTTGGCGCGGCTGGCCTCCTCGTCACGGCGCGCCCCGCCGAAGGCGGCGTCGAAGCCGTACTTGTCCAGTGCCTGCTTGAGGGCCGCGGTCTTCATCACGTCGGTGTAGCCGCTGGAGCCGTGGTCGAAGGGGTTGATGCCGGCGGCGCGCCCCTCCTCGTTGATGTGCTCGATCAGCTCCATGCCGGATTCCGCGGCCATGCGATCGCGGAACTCGATCATCTCGCGGAACTTCCAGGTGGTGTTGACGTGCATCAGCGGGAACGGCGGCGGCCCGGGGTAGAAGGCCTTGCGCGCCAGATGCAGCATCACCGAGGAGTCCTTGCCGATGGAGTAGAGCATCACCGGGTTGGCAAACTCCGCCACCACCTCGCGGATGATGTGGATCGACTCGGCCTCGAGCTGCTGCAGGTGGGTGAGGCGCTGGCGCGACGGCGTCGGGTCGCCGACGGCGGCCTCCACGGCGCTCTCGCGGGACGGTGCGGAAAGATGGCTCATGGCCCGGCTACCTCGCATGACGTTGGGCGGGAGAGATCATGCGAGACAGGGTAACCCCGGGGCGGTAATAACCCAAAAGAATCAATAACTATCTTTTTATACTCATTTCAACTGCTCGAGCCTCACAGGACGACGCGTGCCACCCGGGTCTCGAGCGCACCGGGGCCGAGGTCGAGGAGGCGATAGCCGGGGCGGGCGGCCTCGTCGAGGGCGAAGGTGGTGGCGCCGGGCAGGAACTGGTCGCTGGCGGCGGGGCAGCCGTAGACCACCACCTGCCGACCGGCCAGGGTCTTGGCGCCCTCGAAGGCCTGGTGGACGTGGCCGAAACACACCGCCCGTACCCGGTGATGCAGGGCAATGAGGCGCCAGAAAGCCTCGGCGTCGGCCAGGCCGATCGCGTCGAGCCAGGCCGTGCCGATGGCCAGCGGTGGGTGGTGCATGATCAGAAGCGTCGGGCGATCGTCACCGGCGAGCCTCGCGTCCAGGGCCGCCAGCCGCTCGGGGCCCAGCTCGCCGCCCTCGCGACCGCGGACCTGGGTATCCAGCAGCAGCGCGCGCCAGTCGCCCAGGTCGAGCTCGGCGGGCAGCGCCCGACGCTCGGCCATCAGGTCGGTGCGGTCGTGGTTGCCCGGCAGCCAGCACCAGGGGGCGTCGAGCCGTGAAAGCGTCCGCTCGGCCAACTCATAGGAGGCCGCCGACTCGTCCTGGCTGATATCGCCGCTGACCACCACCCGATCCGGGCGCTCGCGGTTGACCGCCTCGACCACGGCATCGAGCTGGCGCAGCGGCACGCCGATCCGGCCGCGCGCCTCGGGGGCGGCATAGAGGTGGCAGTCGGTAATCTGGATCAGGCGCATCGGGACGAATCTCTTGATCGAACAGGCAACGGGTCGGGGATTCGGCGCGCGTGCCGGACGGTGGCCCGACGGGGGCGTCGTCAGGGCAGCTGCGGCAGGTCGGAGTGGCCGTGGGCCAGCCCGTGCTCCAGCCATTCGCCGAGGAAGCGGTTAAGCTGCAGCTTCTCGTCGGGCTGGTGCATGCGCGCATTGGGATAGCGGTAGCGGCCGTGGAAGTGGCGCTGACGCTGGAAATCGGTGACCTCGGCCATGCGCACGTCGTGGTAGAGATGCACGCGCATGCGTGGCGACTCGATGACGGCATCGAGCACCCCGCGCTGGGACACGCGCACGATACTGGTGTAGGGCGCGCGCTCCTGAAGCTCGAGACAGAGCGCGCCCAGGCGACGCCCCCGGTTGACCAGCGCCACCTCGCGGGTCTCGCCGGCCTCCAGGTCGCCCAGCAGCCGGCTAAGGCGAATGAAGTTGGCCGCGCATTCACCCTGCAGGGTCTTCAGGTCGGTGACATAGGCGTTTCTCGGCACGCTACCTCCTTGCTCGCAACGATGCACGCTCACCGGCCAGCCACTGGAAGGCGATCAGGCACATGGCATTGTCGAGTCGTCCGGCCTGCAGGAGTTCCCAGGCACGAAGGAACGGTAGCACATGCACGCGGATATCTTCGTGTTCCTCGTCCAGCCCGTGCACGCCGCCGAGGCCGCGGCTGTCGACCAGCCCGCAGAACAGGGTGACGCGCTCGTCGCAGGCGCCGGGGCTCGGGTAGTAGGCGTGCAGTTCGATCAGCTCGCCCACCGCGCAGCCGGCCTCCTCCATGGCCTCGCGGCGGGCCACCTCGGCGGCACTCTCGCCGCGCTCGACCAGCCCGGCGACCACCTCGAGCTTCCAGGGGGAGGCGGGATCGTCGAGGGCACCGGCGCGGAACTGCTCGATCAACACCACGGCGTCGCGTTCCACGTCGTAGAGCAACACGCCCACCGCGTCGTGGCGATGGTGCACCTCGCGCACCATGCGACCGCTCCAGCCGCCCTCGAAGAGACGGTGACGCAGATGGAGCGCCTCCAGGCGGAAGAACCCCTCGTACAGGCAGCGCCGTTCTTCCAGCTCCACGTCGGCCGCCGTGAAGGGCAGCTCGCGGGTGAGGTCATGCTCGTCTGCAGGCGGGCGCGTAACGCTCATGCCGGTCTCCCGATCGCACAAAGGACCCATTATCGGGACCGCGGACAGGAATGCCAACCACCCTTCCCCGTCGTGCCCCCTCAGAGGCGCGCGAGTAGCGCCCTGGCGTCGTCGCGCAGCGCCTCGTCGGAGAGCGGGCGAGTCGCGCGGGCCGTGCCTTCGATGGCGCGACGGGCATGCTCACGGGCCTCGTCGCTTCGGCCCTCGTCCTCGAGGAAGGCGGCGTAGTAGAAGTGAACGTCGATCCCCTCGGGACGGATCGACAGGGCCCGCTGGAACATCCGCTCGGCGGTCTCGGCGTCGCCGAAGGCCACCGGCCAGCCGGGCGCCCGATCGTAGAGGGCCCCCAGGGTCACCCAGGTGGAGCCGTGGTGCCCCTCGGGGTCGAGCTCGACGGCGCGCTCCAGCACCTCGCGCGCCTGCTTGGCCGAGCCGAGTGCGGAAAGCCCGCCGGCCGCCCGCGCATGGGAGGCCAGAACGATTCCCCGCCAGACCAGCACCGGGCTCTGCCGGGGATAGGCCTCGGCGAGGGCACTGCTCTCATCCGCCAGCGACTCGAGCGCGGACTCGCGGCGATCCTCGGGCATTTCGGTAGTGATCTGCTCCCAGCGGTGGCGCAGCTCACTCACCTCGTGGTCCCAGGTCTGGGGCGAGGTCTGGGCCTGTGCCAACGAGGCGGCGAGCAGTGCCGGGCCGAGTACGGCGGCGAGAACGATGGCGGACAGTGAACGACGATGCATGGCGGGACTCCCTGGCGGATTGTTGTTGTGATGGCGTCACCCGCAATGTAACGAACGTTCGAATGAACTACCAGGCGAGCGAGGGGCAACGTGGCATGCGCCGAGGCGATGGCGTATCTTGCCCCTCTCGATCGAAGGAGGACGCAACGGATGAAGGGCCGCAACATGACGCGCTGGCGCGACCCCGCCAAGGACCCGCGTCAGGAACCCAAGAGCAACCTGATCACCGCCGAGGGGGCCGAACGACTGCGCGGCATCCTCGACCACCTGTCGCGGGTCAAGCGCCCCGACCTCTCGACCAAGGTGGGCGAGGCGGCAGCGCTGGGCGATCGCAGCGAGAACGCCGACTACACCTATAACAAGAAGGAGCTCAACCGGGTCATCGCGCGCATCCGCTATCTCACCAAGCGCCTCGACGAGCTCACGGTGGTGGATCGCCTCCCCGGGAATACCGGCAAGGTCTTCTTCGGCGCCTTCGTCACCCTGGAGGACGAGGAAGGCGAGGAGCTCGCCATCCGCATCGTCGGCCACGACGAGACCGATACCACCAGGCGCTGGATCAGCGTGGATGCCCCGCTGGCGAAGGCGCTGCTGGGCAAGGGGCTCGACGACGAGGCCACGGTGGCCGCGCCGGGCGGCGAGACCACCTACCTGATCACCGATATCGCCTATCGCGACCCGCAGGCCTGATCAAGCACTGATCAGGCCCTGATCAGCCCCTCGATCAGGCCTTGACCGCCCGATAGACCCGGAAGCGCCGATCGTCGGCCAGGATCTCGAAGCCGCCGAAGGCGCGAGTCAGCAGGTCCGGATAGGGCAGGAAGGCATTGGCCACCAGCAGCAACTGGCCGCCGGGCTTCAGGTGCTCCGGCGCCTCGCGAATCAGCCGCCCCGCCGGGCCATAGTCGATGGCCCGCTCCTGGTGGAAGGGCGGATTGCTGATGATGGCGTCGAAGCGTCGGGTACCCAGGGCCGAGTAGACGTCGCTCGCCAGCGCCTCGCCGGCCAGTCCGTTGGCCTCGAGCGTGCGCCGGGTCGCCTCCACCGCGAAGCCGTTGACGTCCGTCGCGGTGACCCGCGCACCGCGCCGCGCCAGCCAGGCGGCGAGGATGCCGTCGCCGCAGCCGAGATCCAGGATATCGCCCCGTCCCTTATCCAGCGCCTCTTCCAGTGCTTCAGGCAGCTCGCCCAGCAGCAGCCGAGTGCCGTCGTCGAGCTTGCCGTGGCCGAACACCCCCGGGTGACTGGAAAGCCGCAGGCCCTCGGCCTCGAAGCTCATCCAGGCCTCGTCGGGATCGATCCCCACCCGATCCAGGCGGGTCGCGTAGAGGCCGCAGCGCCGGGCACTGTCCACCTTGCGACAGCCAAGCCCCAGCGCCGCCAGCACCTTGAGGACCCGTTTGATGCCGCCCTGATTCTCGCCGACCAACTGCAGCGGGGTGCCCGGCGGCAGGTGGGTGCAGAGCCACAGCAGCCACCATTCGCCCAGCGCATGACTCTTGGGCCAGAACAGCACCACGCCCGAAGGCGCCGCGTCGACGGCCTCGAAGGGCGAGGCCGTCGGGAGCCCCCGGGCCTGCCAGGCCGTGCGCACCGCCTGGTCGGCCGAGAGCAGGCTGCCCTGCCCCGTCTCCAGCCAGGCGTCCCTGGGCGGCGCCACCCAGAGCCAGCCGCGGTAGTCGAAAGCCTGTCGCTCCAGCAGCTGGCAGACGGGGGTCTCGGCACTCATGGTGTGGGCTCCTGTGCGGGATGGATCGGGCGCTCCAGGGTGTAGAGCAGGTAGCGGCCAAGCCGCCAGTGGGGATCGACCCGGCAGTAGCGGTGCTCGAGCGTCAGCAGGCGGTCGCGATCGGCCTCGTTCTCCGGCGGGTGTCGCAGGTAGTCGGAAAACACTCGGATGCCCGCCACCTCACGGATCACGAGATCGTTCTCGGCGCTCCAGGCCTCAACCTGCCCATGGGTCAGCGGCGAGATCGGCGTCAACCGCTTGCGAAGCCCCTTGCCCTCCAGGCGGTCGGCCAGGGCCTTCTCCAGGTTCCCCTTGACGACGTTGGAGAGCCTGAGCGCGTCGCGATTGAACACCATCAGCGAGACCTGCCCGCCTGGGGCAAGCAGGCTCGCCAGGGTGGCCAGGGCACCGCGCGGGTCGGCCAGCCACTCCAGCACCGCATGGCAGGCGATCAGCGACCAGGGCCCGGGGGCCTGCTCGGGCAGGGCCTGCAGCGGCGCCTGATGAAAGGTGACGTTCTTGCCGGCCAGGTGCTCCCTGGCCCGCGCGAGCATCTCGCCGGAGGGCTCGGCCAGGGTCACGGCGTGACCGCGCCCGGCGAACCAGCCGGCCAGTTGACCGAGCCCACCACCGACGTCGAGCAGCGGCTGGCCGTCGAGATCAAGCATCTCGGGCAGCAGGCGATCGAGCAGCGCCAGGCGCAGCTCGCCGCGGGCGCCGCCGTAGAGGCTCGCGGCGAACTTGTCGGCCAGGCCGTCGAAGTGGCGATCGCCAGCCGGCGAGAGAGGAGAGACGGGTTCGGTCATGCCGGCCACCGGAAGCGAAGATGGGCGCATTCTACCCGGGAATCGCGCCGGACTCATGGCCCGGGGCACTGCCCGGGGGCGGCGCGGGTTTATCTCGGCGGGTCAGGCGCTTATAATGCGCTGCGTTGCGCCCCCATAGCTCAGCTGGATAGAGCGTCCCCCTCCTAAGGGGAAGGTCTCAGGTTCGAATCCTGATGGGGGCGCCACTCCCCTCCTGCACCGTCTTACCCTGCCCATTTCCTGCTCTGTCCCCTGTGGCGATCCGTCCCACATACGGCGACGTCGTACCATCCGTGCCTCCTCGATCGTCATCGAGATTCTCTGCGCCACGATGCCGTCATGTTGATTCATCGCAAGACAATAATATGCTCTTAATCCATATAAATGGCAGATGTTGTCGCTTTTTTGATTAAAAAACGTGGTTTTTACCGTTCAATGAGACAAATCAAGTTTTAAGCTCTTGCTTATATGGGAAGCCCGCCGAGGGATGGTTAGCATATCAACCATCGGCGGCACCGGGATCATCAGGGGAGCCATGGACGTCGCCGACTCCCCCGCTTCGGCGGTGAACCTGCAGAAGGAAACGACCCGATGACATCTCACGTCTCCCTCAAGAGCGCCTCATGCTTCGCAGCCAGCGCCCTCACCATGGCCATCGCCGGCGCCGCCCACGCCGTGGACATCGAGGTCGGCGACACCACCGCCAGCATCTATGGCTACGCCAAGCTGGACATGATCTACGACATGGACAACGAGCTTGGCGACCTGGTGGCTCGCCCGCGGATCCTGATCGACGATCAGCAAGGCAGCGACGGTCACACCACCCTGCACGCCTACCAGTCGCGCCTGGGCTTCAAGACGGCCACCCCGGCCGGCGATAGCCAACTCGTCACCCGCGTGGAAGTCGACTGGTTCGATAACGCGCCGGAGGGTGGCGATCTGCGACTTCGTCACGCCTACGGCAGCTGGAACGGCGTGCTGGCGGGCAAGACCTGGACCAACTTCGGCAGCCGGCTGGGCAAGACGCCGACCATCGACCTCGCGCCTCAGCCGGGCCAGAGCAAGATCGGCCGCAAGGCGCAGCTGCGCTACTCCTGGGGCCAGTGGCACCTTGCCCTGGAGAACCCCGACGCCGAGGATTATCGGGACGGCGTGGCGGCCAGCTTCAATGACAAGCGCGGCATCTATCGGGAAGCCGACGATGCCAAGACCGGCCTGCCCGACCTGACGCTGCGCTACCAGAGCCGGGCCGCGGGGGTCGACTACTCGGCCTCGGCCCTGCTGCGTCAGCTGGAGGTCGAAAGCGAGGATGGCCTGTCAGGCATCGACGATAGCGCCACCGGCTGGGGCCTGAACCTGGCGGCGCGCTATCGGGCCAGCGAGCGCCTGACCCTGCGCGGCGCGCTGACCTACGGCGACGGCATCGGCGAATACCTACAGAACAACCCCTCGGCCCCGGGCTACCTCTCCGAGGGTGAGATCGACACCGTCACCGCCTGGGGCGCCAACGTCGGCATGAGCCTCAGGACTGGTCCTGGCGCCATCAACCTGGGTTACGGCATCTCGAGCGCCGACCTGGACGATGCCCGCGAGGCCGGCATCGCCGGCGTGGAGGGCGCCAACGAACAGTTCGAGGCACTGCACCTCAATTACATCTGGTCACCGATCGAACGCGTCAGCTACGGCCTGGAGGCCGGTTACCACACCCGCGAGGTGGTCGACGGCCGCGACGGCGACGCTTTGCGCCTGCAGGGCATGGTGAAGTACCGCTTCTGAGGCCGACGCGGGGTACTGGCTGGCGGGGCCTCGAGGTCACTCGATAAGCAGTCGCTCCGCCTGTGAGCCGCGGAACATGGCCGGGTGATGGATCCAGTGCCATAGTGCAAGAGGGTCCATTGCCCGCTGTAAGGAACGCGAGCAGGGAGACACCAAGTGAACAGGACCTGGCGGCAGGTCCTGACCATTTCGTCACACGAGAGGTGCCCCATGAACATCAAGACGCTGACTGCCGGCTTCCTGACCCTGCTGCTGATGGGCGGCGCCGCGCAGGCCATGGATTCCGCGGCCATCGAGGAGCACATGGCCAAGATCAACGAACAATACGTCAAGACGTCCGAGCAGGAGGGCGAAGTCGAGGCGCTCGAGCAGAAGGTCGAGGCACTGGAGGAAATGATCCAGATGATGCTCGACGACTCGGATTCTTGACGACCATCGGGCCCTCGATGCCTGATAACGTAACGCCTGACAAAGAGGCCCCCAGCGCCTTCACTGAACTGCACCCCGAAAGTTGGACCCCCAATCCAACCTTCGGGGTGTTTTTATGAGCAAACGATACGACGAGTGGTTCAAACTGCAGGTGGCGCAGCAGTGTTTGCACGATGGCACCAGCTT